>NZ_JBFRDR010000008.1:0-224529 GCF_052113885.1 Lysobacter sp. TAB13
AACCAAAGAAAACGCTTTGGCTGTTTCGAGTCAAAAGCCACGAGTGCGATGCCGACGCAGGCAGGTGCCACATTGGGCATCCTGCCCAAGGTGGCACCCGGCGCACGTCCATGTGCGCCGCCCTTCGGGTGTCCTTCGGTCTCGCGAGTAACTAGCTGCGCCGGGCAAAAGCCACGGCAAAAGCCGATGCAAAAGCTCAGGCCAAGGCCAAGGTCTAAGCCAAGGCCAAGGCCAAGGTCTAAGCCAAGGTCAAAGCCATTGCCGATGCGTAAGAAGTGGTTCTGGTGGAAGGCCGAAGCTCAGCGCACGCAAGACGACACACCATGCGTTTACCACGCAAGCGCCGCGATCAATTCACCAGATGCTTGGCGCAACCCGCATCCTTACCCGGCCCCAATTCCAACGTAGCCAACAACGCTGCCGGAGGCGCAATGGCGCCAAGCGCCAGCGCCACCGCGCCGCGCAGCCCCAGGCGCTTGTAGTCCGGCCGCGCATTGGGTTGCTTGAACGTGCCGGTGACCAGCAACGGCGCACGCAGCGAGAAGAAGCTGCGATCCTTCGGCCGCGCGCGGATGACAAGGTCGAGTTTTTCGTCGCGCATGTTGATCGTGCCGGTGCCGACCAGCACCGTGTCGCTGGTGTCGAAGGCCAGCGATTGCGCAGTCATGACGCCATCGTTCACGGCGAAATCGCCGAAGCCGCAGCGGATCGGAATCTTGCGGTCGTGGGTCAGTTTGAACTTGAGGATTTCCGCCAGATCGATGCCCGCGAACTCCATCAGCAGATTGCTGATCTGCCCCTCGCCCATGCCGATCGCGACGCTGCCGTCGCTGCTGCCGAGCATCTTCGCGATGGAATTGCCGTTGCCGCTCAGGGCGATGCGGCCGCCGAGCTTGCCGACCGCGTCCTGGCCGAGTTTGACCGTCGGCATCAACTTGGCCAGGGTCAAACCGCGCGCGGTGATGTCGGCGCGAGTGCGGATGGTCGCGTTGCGCGCGTCCATGGTGATGTTGGAACGGATATCGCCGTCGGCGACGCCGAAGTTCAGCGGGTCGAGTTTCAACAAACCGTTTTCCAGCAACAGATGCGCCTGCATGTCGTCCAGCGGCCAGCCCGGGGCGTTGATGCGCGCGGCCTTGAGCTTCACGTCGGCATCCATCGCGCGCAGCTTGTCGAGGCGGTATGGCGTATCGGGCAGCACCCGGGGCTTGGCGTCCAACTGCGCGTTCAGCGCGGCGAGTTCGGGATTGCTGCTCTCGCCGCGACCGGTCTGCGGCGGCGCGCCGATGAAGCCGGCCAGATCGTCGAAGTCCAGGCGCTTTGAAACAAGGTCCGCGCGCAGATACGGACGCGGGCCGCCGGTATCGACGCTGGCGTCGCCGGCCAGATCGCTGTCGCCGACCTTGCCGGTGAAATCCTGATAGTTCCAGCGCGCGCCGTCGCGATGCAGGCGGCCGTCGAGCGCATACGGCGGGGTCGGCGGAATCGCCACGCCGATCAGCGGATACAGGTCGGCGAGGTTCTTGCCGGCCAGGGCGAACTGCAGATCGAAATCGCGCAGATGGAACGGATCGACCAGTTCGCCGCGCGCGTGCGCGCGGGTCGCGCCGGCGGCGGCGCGAAGGTTCAGGCGATACGGACGCTGCGCGTTGCTCAGCTCCAGCGGCGATTCGGCGCGGCCTTGCAGGGTGAAGGCGTTGTTCTTCCAGCGCCCGCCGCCTTCCACCTCGACCGGCGGCGCCGCGTCTTCGCGCCGCGGCTCGCGGCTGTTGACGGTCAGGTTGATGTCGGTCTTGCCGGCCGCGTCGAGAAATTCCATGCGGCCGTCTTGTATCCACACTTTGCGAAAGCGCGGCAGTTCGCCGCCGCCGCCGCTTTTGAACACCCAGTTGCCGCCGTGGGTCGGATCGCTCTGCAGATTGACGCGCGGTTGGGTCAGGTGGATTTCGGGAATGCGCACATCGCCCTTGAGCAAGGGCCAGAACTCGATCGCCAGTTCCAGCCGCTGCGCGGTCGCCATCGTCGGCTGCTTGGCCCAGTCGGCGTTGGCGAAGCTCAGGCCGTCGGCGCGGATCACCGGCACGCGGCCCAGATCGACATCCAGGTTGCCGGCGATCTCGAACTTGCGCCCGGTGCGCGCTTCGACCTCGCGCTCGATCGGGCCCTTGAACCAGTTCCAATCCCACAACGCGATCAACACCGCGATAGCCAGCGCGATCAGCCCCAACAGACTCAGCCACGGATGACGGCGCGGCCATGCGCGCTGGCTATGCGCGGCGGAGGCTTCGGAAGCGGGCGGTGTGGGATATGCGCTCATCGTCAAAAGGCGAAGGCCGATCGTGCGGACGATGCCGGGAGCGCATCACCGCGTGCAGTCGCTCGGCCGTGCCGGCGGAACCTGATCGCTACGATGGCCTCACCATCGCCAGCGGGCGGTAAAGCGAGAGTGAATACGCCGTGGACGCGGCGTGGAGCGTTCAGTCGTTCAGATTGCCGCGGCCAGTTCCGCGGCCGGAACCACCTGCGACAGCACCGCGATGTAATGACACACGCTGCCGCCGACCACGAACAGATGCCAGATCGCGTGCGAGTACTTCAGCGACGGCCGGTGATAGAACACCGTGCCCAGCGTGTAGCAGATGCCGCCGGCGAGCAGCCAGCCCAGGGTCCAGGCGTCGAGCGCGTCGAGCAGCGGTTTGATCGCGACGATCACCAGCCAGCCCATCGCGATATAGATGCCCGTCGACAGCAGCTTGAAGCGGCCGGTGTAGAACAGCTTGAACACGATGCCGGCGAAGGCCAGGCCCCAGATCGCCGCGAACAGGCCCCAGCCCCACGGGCCGCGCAGGCCGATCAGGGTGAAGGGTGTATAGGTGCCGGCGATCAGCAGATAGATCGCGCAATGGTCGAAGACCTTCAGCCGGCCCTTGGCGACCGGATGCTGGATCGCGTGATACAGGGTGGAGGCCAGATACAGCAGCAGCAGGCTGATACCGAACACGATCGCGCTGCCGAGCTGCCAGGCGTCGCCGTACAGCGCGGCCAGGGTGATCATCACCGAGCCGCCGGCCAGGGCGGCGGTGGCGCCCAGACCGTGGGTCAGGGCGTTGGCGATTTCTTCACGGATCGAATGTTCGTCGTGAGCGGGGGCATGGGCGACGGTCATGCCAGCATCCTAACGCGGTCTGGAGCGAATGCTCGCCGCGCCGGCGAACAGCCAGCCGAAGTTAAGGCCAAAGCGGCGCCGATTCGCGACCCGGATCACGCGCCGCGGCGGCCCATCGGCCGCTATGTTCAGCTAGATACAGGACGCGGAGCCTTCGTCGTCGGGCTCCGCGCCCGGAGACCGGGCGTCGGACGAACGGTCGGTCGTCGCCTCGTTCCGACGCGCCCGCAAGCTAGCCCGGAGCGCCGTAGCTCGCCGTCGAAGGCATGCCGACGATCAGCAGGATGAAGCCGACTACGTAGATCGCCAGCGGAATCTTGTTCTCGGCGAAATTCATGATCGCGAACACCAGCGCGACCAGCGGAATGATCAGCGAACCCAAGCCCCACCAGATGCTCTTGCGGAACGCGTTGACCACGATCCACAGACCACCGATCAAACACAGCGCGATACCCAACCAGTACATAACTCCCCCTTCGCCTGGACGCCGGTTCCTCCGGCGCTTTCGATCCTAGCCGATGGTGCCTCGCAGCATGGCGCTGACCGCAGGCATGGCCGGAGTCGGGGAAGGGCAGCACATCGCGGTGGCCGCCGTGCAGAGAAAACCGATGAAGTGCGTCAGCGCGATGGGCTCGGTGTCGCGCCAATGCAGGCGTTACTCCAGCGCGTTGAGCCGGCGAATCCGCCGCAGGCGCCGCTGGATCTTGTGCGGCTTGGCGAAGCGGTATTCCTCCACCTCGACCAGCAGCGCGCAGTCTTCGCCGAAGGCTTCGCGCATCGCGTACAGGCGGCCGTTGCCTTCGAACGCCAGCCAGCGCGCGCCCTCGCGCACGACCTTGATCTGCGAGACCGAGGGGATGATGGCGTTCAACGCGGCCAGATCCAGGCGGCCGTGGGCGAGCAGTTCGTCGCGCCGCGCGATCAGCGCCTGGGCGCGCGCGTGGGTGGCCTGCAGCGCCGACTCGCGGTCGATGCGGTGGATCGGGTGCAGGGCGTGCAGCGGCGCCATCGCCTGCGCCTTGTCGCTGCGCAGGCGGTGGATGTCCATGATCACCTTGCCCATGTAGGCGTCCTTGTAATCGAGCGCGGCGACTTCGCTGCGCTTGCTCATCAAGTACAACCACCATTGGCGCAGGCGCGACATCTCAGTCCATCGCGATCGCGTGCGCGTGTTCGCGCGTGGCCAGGAATTCCACGCCCGGCGCGCGTTCCTGCGCCAGTTGCAGATTGACCCGGGTCGGGGCCAGGTAGACCAGTTCGCCGGCCGCGTCCACCGACAGGTTGAGCGCGTTCTTGTCGCGGAACTCTTCGAGCTTCTTCGCGTCCGCGCAGCGGATCCAGCGCGCGGTGGCGACGCCGACCTGCTCGAAGCTGGCATCCACGCCGTATTCGTCCTTCAGGCGATAGGCGACCACGTCGAACTGCAGCACGCCGACCGCGCCGAGGATCAGGTCGTTGCTCATCAGCGGCCGGAAGAACTGCGTGGCGCCTTCTTCCGACAACTGCGCCAGACCCTTCTGCAGCTGCTTGAGCTTGAGCGGATCGCGCAGGCGCGCGCGCCGGAACAGTTCCGGGGCGAAGTTGGGAATGCCGGTGAACGACAGGTTCTCGCCTTCGCTGAAGCTGTCGCCGATCGAGATCGTGCCGTGGTTGTGGATGCCGATGACATCGCCGGGGAAGGCGGTCTCGGCGATCTCGCGATCGGAGGCCATGAAGGTCAACGCGTTGGCGAGTTTGACTTCCTTGTTGGTGCGCGCGTGGAAGGCCTTCATGCCGGCATTGAACTTGCCCGAGCAGATGCGCATGAACGCGACCCGGTCGCGGTGCTGCGGGTCCATGTTGGCCTGGATCTTGAACACGAAGCCGGTGAGTTTTTCCTCGGTGGGCTGCACTTCGCGCGCGGTGGTCTCGCGCGGCCGCGGCGAGGGCGCGTGTTCGACGAAGAAATCCAGCAGCAGCTGCACGCCGAAGTTGTTCACCGCCGAGCCGAAGAACACCGGGGTCTGTTCGCCGCTGAGGTATTTGGCCTTGTCGAAGGGATGCGAGGCGCCTTCGACCAGTTCCAGTTCCTCGCGCAGCTCGGCCAGCATGTTCTCGCCGATGCGCGCGGCCAGGCCGGGATCGTCGATCGAGGCGAAGATGGTCGAATCCTGGCGGGTGAAGTTGCGTCCCTGTTCGTACAGGTGCACCTCGCCGCTGAGCAGATGCACCACGCCCTTGAGGCGCTGGCCCATGCCGATCGGCCAGGTGATCGGCGCGCACTGGATGCCGAGCACGCTTTCGACTTCGTCGAGCAGGTCGATCGGGCTCTTGCCTTCGCGGTCGAGCTTGTTGATGAAGGTCATGATCGGCGTGGTGCGCAGCCGGCAGACTTCCATCAGCTTGATCGTGCGTTCTTCCACGCCCTTGGCGACGTCGATGACCATCAGCGCCGAGTCCACCGCGGTCAGCACGCGGTAGGTGTCCTCGCCGAAGTCGGCGTGGCCGGGGGTGTCGAGCAGGTTGACGATGTGGCCTTCGTAGGGGAACTGCATGACCGAGGAGGTCACCGAGATGCCGCGCTCTTTTTCCAGCGCCATCCAGTCCGAGGTCGCGTGGCGCGCGGCCTTGCGGCCCTTGACGCTGCCGGCCATCTGGATCGCGCCGCCGAACAGCAGCAGCTTTTCGGTCAGCGTGGTCTTGCCGGCGTCGGGGTGCGAAATGATCGCGAAGGTGCGTCGGCGGAGGGCTTCTTGGGAGACTTCGGACATGGGAACGGCGCGCCCGGGGCGCGTCGGCAGGTAACGGGGAGGCGGGGAGTATACCTGCGGGAGGGGATGGGGCCCCGAGGTCTTTTGTGGGAGGGCCTTCAGGCCCGATGCCTTTCGGCCCGGTCGCGGCGCCGGATCGGAAAGCATCGGGCCTGAAGACCCTCCCACAAAAGACCTCGAAGCGCCGAGACTGATCCCGATTCCCGATTCCCGATTCCCAGCCTCTCAGCGCGTCCCGCTGGACAGCCGCAACGGCCCCTGCGGCCCGGTCATGCGGAACGGGATCGACTCCAGCCGCATCCCGCGATTGACCTGCACGGCGAAATGCAGATGCGGCCCGGTGCTGAAGCCGGTGTTGCCCGACAGGCCGATCTGCTGGCCGGCGCGCACGCGCTGGCCGACCCGCACGATCACGCCGTCGTCGGCCTTGAGGTGGGCGTACAGGGCCATGCTGCCGTCGTCGTGGACGATGCGCACGAAGTTGGCGCGATCGCCGAATTTCTCCAGATTCAATCCGGCCTTGTCGAAATCGGTCTCGACCTGCATCACCGTGCCGTCGCGCGCGGCCAGCACCGGCGTGCCGATTTCGGCGGCGAAATCGATGGCGTAGCGATGCTCGGGTTCGGTGTGGCTGAAATGGCCGCCGTAGCCCTGGTCGATGCGGAATTGCTGCTGCTGCAGCGGCAGCAGGTAGTCGGCGTTCTGCGCGCGCGCGTCCGGATCGCCGGGCACCGAGCGCATGCTCAGTTCGAAATCGCCGCCGCGGGTCGGGTCTTGCGCGCTGAGCACGCTGACCACCGCGCTGCTGCGCGCGGCCACCGTCGCGCTGGCCGGCAGCAGCGGGCTGCCGATGATGTTGTTGCTGTGGGTGAAATCCAGGCGCACTTCGATCGGCCCGGACAGGGTGTTGTCGGCCCAGGCCAGATAGCGGTCGCCGTCTTGCTGCACGCGCAGCCGCGCGATCGAACCGGGTTCGGCGCGGAACGGAATCACTTTGACTTCCGACGGCGGCGCCGAGGCCGGAGCGCGGTCGCCGTAGTGGGTGATGCCGCTCTTGTCGGTCCAGCGATACAGCTTGCCGGCCTGCACCGCATGCGCGGCGAGCAGGGTCAGGCACAGGCCGATGGCGATGCGGCGTTTGGCGGAGGAGGTCGGGCGCGGCATGGTTCGGTGCGAAGGACGGATGCGGTGGAGGGCGGGCGGATCGGTACGGCGCGGGTCAGTCCAGACAACCCGATTGCAACTGCAGGGCGCGCGCGATGTCGCCCAGATCGAAGCCGGTCACCGAGCGATCGTCATGCACCGCGTACAGCGCGCCGGTCGGAAAGGTCTTGGTGCCGGCCGCGTGCAGGGCGATGCCGTCGGTGTGCGCGGTGACCTCGCCGCTGAAGCTGCCTTGCGGCTTCAGGGTATCGCGGTCGAACACATGGAAGATCGTGCGCGGCATGAGTTGATCGACCGCGATCCAGTAACCGCCGCCGCCGGGGCAGCTCCACAGCGCCACGCCCTCGGCCTGAGCGTCGAAGGAGCGGTCGGGCAGGCGGCGGCCGGTGTAATGGCCGGCCAGGGTGTATTCGCGCAGGGTGGACAGGTGGCGCTGGTCTTCGTCGGCGATCAGCAGGCGGTCGTTGGCCGGATCGCCGGAGATCGATTCGACGATGCGCAGCGCCGCGTCCTCGCTGACGTCGCCGAAAGCGCCCAGGTATTCGCTGGACATCCGGTCGTCGTCCTCGAAGCGCAGGCGATAACGGCGCACGCGCTGGTCCAGCTCATTGAGCGGCGGCACGCGGTCGAACTTCTCGCCGTACATGAAGCTGTCGGTGATGTAGGCCTCCAGCTCGCCCGGCGCGGTCTCGTTGATCCACACTCCATAAGGACTGCGCAATTGCGCGTCGCCGAAGCTGCCGACCGGAGTGAAGCCGGGCAGGCGCAACACCTGCACGCGGTGGTTGTCGCGTTCGACCACGAACAGGTAATCGGCGAACACGGCCAGGCCGTTGGGACGCTTGAACTGGCCCAGCGCGGTGCCCTTGGCGCCGACGCTGCGCAGGCGCTCGCCGCTGTCGGCGTCGTAGACGGCCAGGCTGTGGGTGGACTTGGCGCTGGCGATCAGCCAGGTCGAGCCGTCTTCGCCGGGCCAGGTGGCGAGCGAGTCGAGCTCGTCCTGCGGGCTTTCCTTGGAAACGAAGCGCTCCGGCACGATCCGCAGCCCGGCCGGACCCGGACTGGCGATGCGGGTTTCCGATTCCAGGACCGGGTGGGCGGCGCAGGCGGACAGCAGCAGGCTGGCGAGGACGGCGGCTACGAGGCGGCTATTCATCGGCACAAGTGTATGCGGGCCCGATGGCAACGGGGTGGCGGCCGCATGCGCTTTGAGCACTCGGTCGGGTCCGGGGTCGGGCTAAATAATAAATCGCTATATGCGGATGAAGCGATTGACACGCCCCGCGGCCGTGGGCAGACTACGTCCATCCATCGAGACCGGCAGAGGGACAGGCCCTTTGAAGCCGGGGCAACCCAAGGCGGCGCAAGCCGCGTGAAGGTGCCAATTCCTGCGGCCCGCCCTGGAGGCGTCGGTCGGAAGATGGTTGCGAACACGCGCAGCGATGCGCGTGCGCGACTTGCGAACTCGGTGGCCCCGTTAACTTCGGATGACCGCCATGAGCTTCGCCCCCAGCACCGCCGCCTTCGATCGCGCCGACAGCTTCGTCTCTTATTCCGCCGCCGCCGCGCCGGTCGCTTTCGAGCGCACCGCCGGCGCCCGCGCCGCGGCGACGCGCGGCGAAGTGCGCATCGAACTGGAGCTGCGCTATTCCGGCCGCCGCGCGCTGACCTTGCGCTACGAAACCCAGGGCGACGCTTCGCTGCCGGCGCTGTTCGTCGCCGGTGGAATCTCGGCGCATAAGCATCTGGCGCCCAGCCGCGAGTTCGGCGAGCAGGGCTGGTGGGAATGCCAGGTCGGCGCCGGCCGCTCGCTGGACCCGACCCGCTATCACCTGGTGTCGTTCGACTGGATCGGCGCCGACGGCTCGCTCGACATCGTGCTCGATCCGGCCGACCAGGCCGACGCCATCGCCGCGCTGCTCGACGCGCTGCGCATCGAGCGCCTGCAGGCTTTCGTCGGTTACTCCTACGGCGCGATGGTCGGCCTGCAGTTCGCTTCGCGTCATCCGACCCGCGTCGGCGAACTGGTCTCGATCAGCGGCACCCACCGCGCCCATCCCTACGCCGCCGCCTGGCGCGCGCTGCAGCGCCGCGCGGTCGCGCTGGGCGCGCTGCAGTGCGACGAAAGCCAGGGCCTGGCGCTGGCGCGCGAACTGGCCGTGCTGAGCTACCGCACGCCGGAAGAATTCGCCGAGCGCTTCGGCGCCGCGCAAGTGGTCGACGGCCGCGTGCGCGTCGCCGCCGAGGACTACCTCGACCATTGCGGCAACAAGTACGTCGCCCGCACTCCGCCGACCGCGTTCCTGCGCTTGTCCGAATCGATCGACCTGCAACAGGTCGATCCGGCCAGCGTGCGCATTCCGGTGACCGTGGTCGCGGTGACCGAAGACCGTCTGATTCCGCTGGGCGAGTCCTACGACCTGATCGAACGGCTGCGCGGTGAAACCCGCCTGCGCGTGCTGCGCTCGATCTACGGCCACGACGCCTGCCTGAAAGAACAATCCCAGATCGACACCATTCTTCGCGAAGCGTTGGCCGACTGTACGTCGGTGGCCGCATGAGCATTCATAACTACGGAGCGGCCCACGTGAGCATCGATTCGACCCTGACCAGCACCCGCAATCCCTGTACCGCCGCCGTGCGCGCCGGCATCGACCGCGACGCCGCCCACGGCGCCGTCACCCCGCCAATCGTGCTGTCGTCCAACTTCAGCTTCGCCGGCTTCGACCAGAAGCGTCAGTACGACTACACCCGCAGCGGCAATCCCACCCGCGATCTGCTCGGCGAAGCGCTGGCCGAACTCGAAGGCGGCGCCGGCGGCGTGATCACCTCCACCGGCATGTCCGCCATCACCCTGGTGCTGCACGCCTTCCTCAAGCCCGGCGACCGCATCGTGGTGCCGCACGACGGCTACGGCGGCAGCTGGCGTCTGTTCAACGCGCTGGCCGCCAAGGGCGCGTTCGAGCTGATCACCGCCGACCTCACCGATCCGCGTTCGCTGACCGAAGCGCTGGCCACCGATCCTGCCGTGGTCTGGATCGAAACCCCGTCCAACCCGCTGCTGCGCATCACCGACCTGCGCTTCGTGATCGAAGCCGCGCAGGCCAAGGGCGCGCTGACCGTGGTGGACAACACCTTCCTGTCGCCGGCGCTGCAGCGTCCGATCGCGTTCGGCGCCGATCTGGTCGTGCATTCGACCACCAAGTACATCAACGGCCACAGCGACGTCGTCGGCGGCGCGGTGGTGGCGAAGACCGCCGAACACCATCAACACCTGACCTGGTGGGCCAACGCGCTGGGCCTGACCGGCTCGCCGTTCGACGCCTTCCTGACCCTGCGCGGCCTGCGCACGCTCGATGCGCGCCTGCGCGTGCATCAGGAAAACACCCAGGCCATCGCGGCGCTGCTCGACAACCATCCGGCGGTGCGCGTGGTGCATTACCCGGGCCTGGAATCGCACCCGGGCCATGCGCTTGCCGCGCGCCAGCAGAAGGGCTTCGGCGCCATGCTCAGCGTCGAGATCGACGGCGGCGTGGACGCGGTGCGCGCCTTCGTCAACGGCCTGACCTGCTTCACCCTGGCCGAATCGCTCGGCGGCGTGGAAAGCCTGGTCGCGCATCCGGCGACCATGACCCACGCGGCGATGTCCGCCGAAGCGCGCGCCGCCGCCGGTATCGGCGACGGTCTGCTGCGCTTGTCGGTCGGCATCGAGCATGTCGATGACCTGATCGCCGACCTGGAAGCCGCGCTGGAACGCGCGAGCGCGGTGGTGGCCACGGCGGCGCGCGTCAAACGATGAACGTCGCGGCCGGCGTTGCGCATTCGGACACCTTGCAAGCGCTGGCGCCGCATGAGCGTAGCCGCGCGACGCGGGCGCCGGCGCGGGTGGCCCTGCTCGGCACCGGCACGGTCGGCGGCGCGGTGATCGCGCGCCTGGCCGCGTGGCGCGATGCGCCGCTGGGCCAGCGGCTGTCGCTGGTGCACGTGGCTAATTCGCGTCGTGCCGTGGTCGGCGAGGACGGAATCGCCGCGGACGCGGCGGTGTCGGCCCTGGCCGGTTCGGCGCGCGCCAGTTCGCTGGACGAAGTCGCCTTCGCCCTGGACGGCGAGGGCGCGCGGGTGGTGATCGACGCCACCGCCAGCGAAGCGGTCGCCGAACGTCATCCGCAGTGGTTAGCGCAGGGCATCCACGTGGTCACCGCGTGCAAGATCGGCCAGGGCACTTCGCTGGCGCGCTGGCGCGCGATCCGCGAAGCCTGTGCGCTGGGCGGCAGCGGTTACGGCGACAGCGCCACGGTCGGCGCCGGCCTGCCGTTGCTACGCAGCCTGCGCGAACTGCAGAACGGCGGCGATCGCATCCACGCCATCGCCGGCGTGTTGTCGGGTTCACTGGCGTGGCTGTTCAACAATTACGACGGCATGCGCGCGTTCTCGGCGCTGGTGCGGCAGGCGCGCGACGCCGGCTACACCGAGCCGGACCCGCGCGACGATCTGTCCGGCGAAGACGTGCGGCGCAAGCTGCTGATCCTGGCGCGCGCCTCGGGCGTGGCGCTGGATGCCGGCGAGGTCGAAGTCGCCTCGCTGGTGCCGGCGGAACTGGCGATCCTGTCCAAGGACAGTGTCGATGCGGCCCTGCCCGCGCTCGATGCGCCGCTGCGCGAGCGCTATGCGCAGGCCTACAAGAACGGCGAGAAGCTGCGCTTCATCGCCCGCCTGGAGCGGGGCGAGGACGGCCGCGCCACGGCCAAGGTCGGGCTGGAGTCGCTTCCCGGCGATCATCCCCTGGCCGGCGGCGCCGGCACCGACAACAAGGTGGCGATCTGGTCGGATCGCTACCGCACCCAGCCGCTGGTGATCCAGGGCCCGGGCGCGGGCGCGGAAGTCACCGCGGCCGGGTTGCTCGACGACGTGCTGCGTCTGGTCGGCTGAACGTCTCGCCGCCGCGGCCGGCCTGTGGCCCGGGCCGGCAACCCAGGCGCTGGGCGCCTGATCGCGACCTGGGTCACAGCGCTTCGGCGGTGATCGGATCGCGCCCAGGCGCCATTGCGATCGCGTCACTCCGGCATCGCCCCTGCGATGCCCGGCACAAGCGATTACGACCACGGTCACTTCGTGTCCATACCCGCGGCACGCAGCGTGATATCCGGCATTATTCGGTTACACGATCGCACTGGAATGCCGTCGCCGCTGCGGTCACACTCGGGCGCTGGCGAGCGATCCCCGCTCGCCCGACGCTCGCAGGCGCGCATGAAAACGATCCGATGGCCTTGGCTGGCGCTGCTGCTGATTTCGCTGTGCGGCTGCGCGCGCATGTTCGATCCCAAGCACGATTTCGACCGCAGCCCCGAGCCCGGCGCGCCGGACTATCGCGACCCGCGTTTCTGGGCGGCGCTGCCGGACAAACGCGACGCCTCCGACTCCACGCCCCTGGGCATGCGCAATCGCCAGCACGACGCGCCCGTGGACGTGTTCTTCATCCACCCGACCACCTACTTCGCGCGCGCGCACTGGAACCAGCCGCTCGACGACGAAGACGCCAACCGCGGCACCGACTTCACCCTGCGCGCGCAGGCCAGTGCCTTCAACGACAGCGGCCGGATCTACGCGCCGCATTACCGGCAGATGTCGCTGAGCGGTTACGTATCGGCCTCCGACGCCGACCGCGACAGAGCGCTGGACCTGGCCTACGCCGACGTGCGCGCGGCGTTCGCCGTGTATCTGCAGCAGTGGTCGAAAGGCCGGCCTTTCATCATCGCCGCGCACAGCCAGGGCAGCGGACACGGGCTGCGCCTGGTGTCGGAATTGATGTCGGACCTGTCCGCCGACCCGGCCCTGCGCAAGCGCCTGGTCGCTGCCTATCTGATCGGCGCGGCCGTGCCCGAGGACGCGCTCAAGCGCACCATTCCCGGGGTGCCGCTGTGCGCGTCGCCGGCGCAGACGCGTTGCGCGGTGTTCTACAACTCGGTCGAAGCCGGCGAGGACGTGCCCAAGCGTTTCGAGCATGTGCGCGCCTGGTATCCGGACGGCTATCGCACGACCGAACAACCGCGGCTGCTGTGCGTCAATCCGGTCACCTGGCGCGCCGATGCGCTGGCCAGCCCGCTCGCCGCGCATCGCGGCGCGGTGCATGCCGAACCCAACCGGCCCTTGCCCGAGCCGCAGGTCGGCCGGGTGACGGCGCAATGCGACAACGGCCTGCTCGCGGTCACGCTGCCCGACGGCGAATGGCGCAAGTGGTGGTTCGGCGGCGACCAGCACGTCAACGATTACCAGTTGTTCTACATGGACATCCGCGCCAATGTCGCCGAGCGGGTGGCGGCGATGACGCATCGCGGCGGCGCCTCGGTTACTGCGCCTGCGCCCAAGCCGAAGCGAAACGGCAAGCCGCGCAAGCCGGCGCCGTAAGCGCATCAGGTGCCGGGTTGCAATGGCGGGCTGGCTTGGCGGCCGGTCGATTTAGGGCGCTGTAAAGCAAATCCCCCGGCGCAGACGGATTCATCTGAAATGGGCCGTCGCAGGCGACAGCCCCCTTTTTTAAAGGGGGCGAATTGTCGCGGCTTGGGCTTCGGCAACTTCTTTTGCCTTGGCAGTTCTCGCAGCCTCCGCGTCGCCTCCACCCTTTGCCTTTGCTGTTGCTGTTCCCCCCTTTAAAAAAGGGGGGCAGGGGGGATTTGCTTTTGCCCGCAATCGCTCAAGCCACCTTCCGCTCACGAGCCGCCTTCAACGCCTCAGCCCACCAAAGCAACTGATCGAACATCGCCTCGCGCGCCTGAGTCAGATACGCGTAATCGTCCGGCGCCCGCCCCTGCTGCAAGATGCCCAGGAACGGCTCCAGACCGATATGCACGGCATTGCGGATCGGCGCCATCTTCAATTCGATCGCATGCTGGCGCAGTTGCTCGATCGCGCGCGAGCCGCCGACGCCGCCGTAGCCGACGAAAGTCACCGGCTTGTCCGCCCATTCCACGAACGCCGAATCCAGCGCGTTCTTCAGCACCGCGGTCGGGCCGTGGTTGTACTCGGCGGCGGTGAGGATGTAGCCGTCGTATTCGCCGATGCGCCTGCGCCAGGCGTCGGCCGCCGGGTTCTGATAGACGCCGCCGGTGAACGACGGCGGCACCGGTTCTTCGAACAAGGGCAAGGGGTGATCGCGCAAGTCGAGCGTGTCGAGTTTCAGCCCGCGCGCTTGCGCGCCGGCCTGGACCCAGGCGGCGGGCACGTCGGCGAAACGGTTCGGGCGGGTGCTGCCGATGATGAGGGCGATGCGGGGCATGGATGTTCCTAGTGAAGGTGAAAACGATCAGGCGGCAGCGGCCGGCGCGCGGGTCGGCCGCAACCGCCACGCGACGAACGCGGCGAGGGCGCCCAGCACCAGGGCCGGCACGGGGCTGCCGCCGATGAAAAACACATGCACGGCGATGGCGCAGAGCATGGTCGCGAGCAGCAACACGCCGCCGAAGAAACCGCCGCGCGGCATCAACAGCAGCGCCGCGGTGGCGAGTTCGGTGGCGCCGGTGAAATAGCGGAACCACTGGCCGAAGCCGAGCCGTTCGAACAGTTCGACCTGGAACGGCAGGCCGGCCAACTTGCTGGCGCCGGCGGCGATCAGGGCCGCGGCCAGGACGATGCGCAGCATCCAGATCAGCGGGGAGGAGGCGGGGGAGGGGCGGGACATGGCCGAAACGCTCGAAACAGGGACGATGCGGAACGATAGGCCCTGGTCGATTACTCGAAAAAGTGGGTTAATTGCATTTCAGTCGTCCACCAAGGCGAGTAATCGTGCTCGACATCAACGCCGTCGCCGTGTTCGTCCAGACCGTCAAGACCGGCAGCTTCGCCGCCGCCGGGCGCCGCCTGGGACAGCCGGCCAACACCGTCAGCCGGCGCGTGCAGCAGTTGGAAGAGCAACTGGGCACGCGCCTGCTGCAACGCTCCACGCGCAAGCTCAGCCTGACCGGCGCCGGGCGCGAATTTTTCGATCGCTGCGTGGCCGGCATCGAGGACATCGAAAGTGCGCAGGCGGCGATCAGCGAAGGCAACGGCGAACCGCGCGGCACCGTGCGCGCGGCGGTGGTCGCGGACTTCTTCGAATTCTTTCCGCTCGAACGCATCGAGCAATTGTTGAGCCGCTATCCGGAGCTGAAGTTGGAGTTCGTGCTCAGCGATGCGCACATCGACTTGATCGAGCAATCCATCGACGTGGCCTTCCGCGCCGGCGATCTGCCGGACTCCAGCCTGGTCGCGCGCCGGCTCAGCGACAGCCAGAGCCATGTGCTGTTGGCCTCGCCCGCCTATCTGCGCAAACACGGCAGCCCGGCCACGATCGCCGAGTTGGCCGGGCACGATTGCCTGATCGCGCCGGCCGCGCAGGGACGCGCGAGCTGGCGCCTGGACGGGCCCGAAGGCGCGGTCGAGGTGCGCGTGGGCGGGCGCTTCGCCTCCAACACCTTGCTCAGCCAGGTGCGCGGTGTGCGCGCCGGCCTGGGCATCGGCTTGTTGCCCGATTCGCTGATCGCCGAGGACTTGCGCGCGCAAGGTCTGGTGCGGGTGTTGCCGCAGTACAGCCGGCGCAGCGGCGGCATGTTCGCGGTGTATCCGACCCGGCGCCAGGTGCCGCGCGCGGTCGCGGTGCTGATCGAGGTGGTCGAGTCGGCGCTGCACGAATTGCTGACGGCGGGCGGCGGGGGCGGATGCATCGAGCCGGAAATCCGGCCGCGGCGTCGCGTTTAGGATTTCGCTGCATCCCGGAATCGATCGAAGGCCGGAACCGGCGGTTTGTGCGGCAACGACGTGGCTTGGGAAACATCGAAACGTCGCCGCCACGCGCGCGAACGAGGCTTTTCGCCATTCAGACAGCGATTCCGCGCCAATCGAGCATCGCGACCGTTTCGGCCGCCGAAATAGGCCATGCTGGTCCGCATGCCTCGTTCCTGGCGACACATGTCGTCCGCGCGCCGGCCTGCAAGGAGCATTACGTCAGTGACAGACCCGAGAAACGCCGCGACCGCGGCGCGCATCGATGCGGCATTGGATGCGGTACTGCGGCGCGATACCGCGATCATCAACGAGCGCACTCACGGCGAGTTGGGAATCATGCCGATCGGCGGCCTGGCGGCGGAAGCCAAACGCAAGCCGGTGGTGTTCGTGCGCCCGCCGGTTGAGGCCGCGTCGGCGCCGCATCCTTCGCAACAGTGGCGATGAGATTCGTGCAGACAGCCGCGAGCGCGGCCTGCGAGTGAATCGATGACGGCGGCAGCGAACCTGCCCGCACAAACGAAATCGGAGCGCCGATCGGGGGGATGACCGGCGCTCCGCTGCAGATCACCGGGACGTATCGCTCGTCGCGGCTTTGCAAAACTTGGACTTCGAAACGCGCACCGCGATTGCCGTGCGCGGTTCTCGGAGTAAGCGGGGTGCGGCGCCGGAGCGGTCGCAACGCGTGAGGGTGCGTTGCGTTCGGCGCTCACCCCGACCCCGCCCGAGCGCGCGGCGTCCGGGCGGGGCGCGACGCGCGAGCCGATGGCTCGCGAGCCGCGTCGCCTCTCCCCCGCGAACGGGGCAGAGGCGGTGCTGCGAGGAATTACTTCAGGCCGTTGTTGATCGCGGTGGCCAGGCTTCCTTGCTCGTCGTCGCCGCTGAACTCCCAGAAGAACGCGCCGCCCAGGTTCTGCGTCTTGACATAGCTCATCTTCTGGCCGATCAGCGCCGGCGTGTCGTAGCTCCAGAACGTGCTGCCGTCGTATTTCCAGGTGGCCACGGCGGTGTTGTCGGTGTAGATCGTGCCGGCCTTGTTCTTCAGGACCTTGTAGTCCTCGATGCCCGGCTCATACGTGCCCGGAGCGGCGCCGCTGGCCGGCCGATACAGGCCGTTGTTGACGTTGCCAACGCCGGTCCAGCCGCGGCCATAGAAGCCGATGCCGAGGTTGATCTTCGAAGCCGGCACGCCGCGCGACAGGAACGCCTCGATGGCGTCGTTGGAGTTATAGAGCTTGGTGTCGCCGGTGGACGGATCGCTCGGCGACGCGAACAGCGCCGAATGATGATTGGTGGAGGGATCCCAGCCGCCGTGGAAGTCGTAGGTCATCACGTTGATGAAATCCAGGTACTGGTGATACGCACCGGGATTGGTCACGCGAATCTTGTCGATGCCGGCGCCGACGGCGACGGTCAGCAACAGGCCCGGACGCACCGCGTCGAGCTGACGACGGAACTCGGCCAGCAACGCGGTGTAGTTGGCATTGTCTTCCGGACGGGTCGCCGCCGGGCAGTCGATGCCGCACACCACCGGGTATTCCCAATCGATGTCGATGCCGTCGAACACGCCGGCCGCCGCGCCCGCGCCGCCCGCGCCGTCGGTCACCGGCAGGTTGCCCTTGATGTAGGCGTCCACGCAGGAAGCGACGAAGGCTTGACGGTTTTCCGCGCGCGCAGCGCTCGGGAAGTTACGCGACCAGGTCCAGCCGCCCAGCGAGATCAGCACCTTGATGTTCGGGTGCTTGGCCTTGAGCTGCTTGAGCTGATTCCAGCTGCCGCGCAGCGGCTGGTCCCAGGTATCGGCTGCGCCGCTGACGCTTTCGCCAGCCTGGAAGGCCTTGGTGTAATCGGCGAAGGCATCGCCGCCGGCGCCGGTGTTCGGGTCGGACGGAACGGTCACGCCGACTTCGCAACGGTTGTTGCGCACGTTGCCGAAGGCGTAGTTGATGTGGGTCAGCTTGCTGGCCGAGCCGCTGGTGTCGATGTTCTTGACGCGGTAGTTGCGGCCGTAGATGCCCCACTGTGCGAAGTAGCCGATCACCTTCTTGCCGCCGCCCGGTGCGGCCGGCTTGGTGGTCGCGCTGATCGAGCCGCTCTGCGCCGAAGCGTTGCCGGCGTTGTCGCGGGCGCGCACGGTGAAGCTGTGGGCGGTGCTGGGGTTGAGGCCGCTGACGGTGTAGCTGTTGCTGGTCGGCGAGCCGACCACGCTGCCGCTGCGATAGACGTCGTAGCCGGCCACGCCGCTGCCGCCGCTGTTGTCGGTGGAGGCGTTCCAGGTCAGCGAGACGCTGTTGGAGGTCTGCGAGGGCGACGCCAGGCCGCCGGGCACGCTCGGCGGCGTGGTGTCGGAGGAACCGCCGCTGACGGTGATGCTGACCGCGGAAGATGTCGTGGTCGCGTTCTGGTTGTCCTTGGCCACCGCGGTGAAGCTGTGGCTGCCGGCGGTGGCGTTGTTCCAGGTGACGCCGTAGGGCGAGCTGGTGTCCACGCCGAGCGAGGTCGCGCCGCGGAAGAACTCGACGCTGGCGATGCTGCCGTCGCTGTCGGCGGCGTTGGCGCTGACGGCGATGTTGGCGCCGGTGCTGTAGGTGGCGCCGTTGGTCGGCGCGGTCAGCGAAACGGTCGGCGACTGATTGCCCGGGCCGGTGCCGCACACGCCCAGGTCGGCGTAGTAGTTGCAGCTGGGGCAATGCGTCGGCGGCGTGTTCCAGATCTGGATGTTGGCCTGATACAGATGGCTCTGGTAGGTCAGCTTGTCGCCGGCGTTGTAGATGGTCGAAGCGTTCCAGGCGGGAACGCCGTTGCAGGCAGCCTGCGCGAACGCCGTCGAGAACGACGACGCGGCGAGCATGCCCGACAGCAATAGCAGGTTGGCGGACCGTGGGTATCTCATGGTGCTTCCTCTCTCCCGTGCATAGCCAAGATTTCGCCGGCCATGACCGGCCAGCAGCGTGTCCCGCCCGTGTTGAAGGAAGGCCGTCTAACTCCTTCCGCCGTGCATGGGAGGCTGATGCCTCCTCGAGTGATCGGCGGACCGGCCGCCGTCGGTGATGCCGTGCTGCCGCGCACTGCCGTGGGAACGGCGCGACCGGGCGATAACCGGTCCGTGCGTTGTTGCCTTGCCGTGTGATTGCTGCGAACCGGGGCGCGACCTGCGCCGCGTCATGCCGAGTCATCTCCCTTGCTGCTTCGGCTGGTCCGCGGGTTGCGAACGCAAGCTGGAGTTCGCTGACAACGTTGTCAACTTGCTCCGTCATTCTTTGCGCTGTGGTTCACAGAACGCCATTCAGGGCCCCTGACAACGTGTGTCGTGCGTGCCCGGCTTTGCTGCGCCGCAACGTGCCCGCGCGCGGCCATTTGCCTCAAAACGGACAATTCAATGTCCGAAGGACAAATGTGCGCACAGGCGTGCGGCCGCGGGGCCGCATGGCGCGGCCGGCGGCGGGCGAGGCGGTCGGCGCGGCTTGGGTGTGAGGCCTGTCAGCGAGCTGCGTTGAGACGATCGAGCAAGGCGGCGTTGAAGCGCTGCGGCGCCTCGACCTGCGGCGAATGGCCGAGGTCTTCGAATTCGATCAGCGTCGCGCCGGGAATCGTGCGCGCGGCGGCGCGGCCGAGTTGCGGATACTGGCCCAGCCTGGTCTTGAGCTCATCGGACGCCAGATCGCGATTGATCGCGGTGCGGTCGCGCTGGCCGATGAACAAGGTGGTCGGCACGCGCAGGTTGGGAAACTCGTGCACCACCGGCTGGGTAAATACCATTTCCGACGTCAGCGCCTGATTCCAGGCGACGCGCTCGCGGCCGGGGCCGGCGTAGAGGCCGGCGAGCATGTCCACCCAGCGCTGATATTCGGGTTTCCATTGGCCGCCGTAGTACACGGTCTGCTGGTATTGCTTGATCGTCGCCGCCGTGGTCTTGAGTTCGCGCGCGTAGTTGTCGTCCACGCTGCGCCACGGCACGCCGAGCGCTTTCCAGTCTTCCAGCCCGATCGGATTGACCAGCAGCAGGCGCTCGCTGGCCTGCGGATACATCAGCGCATAACGCGCGGCGAGCATGCCGCCCATGGAATGGCCGACGATCGCCGCGCGGTCGATGCCGATCGATTCCAGCAGCGCGTGCGTGTTCGCGGCCAGCTCATGCAGGCTGTACTGGTGGTGCGCCGGTTTGCTGGATTTGCAGAAACCGATCTGGTCCGGCGCGATCACCCGGCAACCGGCCTGCGCCAAGGCCGCGATCGAGGCTTCCCAGGTCGCGGCGCAGAAATTCTTGCCGTGCAGCAGCACCACGGCGCGGCCGTTGGCCTTGGCCGGGCGCACGTCCAGGTACGCCATCCGCACTTTCTCGCCTTGCGATTGGAAGGCGTAGTGCTGGACCGGGTAGGGGTAGTCGAAGCCTTCCAGCTCGGGGCCGTAGGTGGCCGGCGCCGGATCGGCGGCGTGCGCCGACAGCGCGAGCAAGGCGGGGAGCAGGGCGGACAGGGAGGTGCGCATCGGATGCATCCACTCGACGGGGTATCTGCATCCTAGCCACTGCGCGCTTTTGTAGGAGGGGCTTGAGCCCCGATGCTTTTCTTTCAGATCGCGGCATCGGAGCGGAAAGCATCGGGGCTGAAGCCCCTCCCACAAGAGCAACCTCCCACAAGAGCAAAAGCGATTCCGCGACAAGCCGCGACCGCACTCAATGCCGATCCGCCGCATCCTCGCGCAGCCCGCGCACCTGCTTCGCCGTCACCGCGCCGGTTTGCCCGCCGTAACGCGTGCGCAGCCACTGCGCCAGTTCCGCGACCTGCGCATCGTCGAGTTGATCGGCGAAGCCGGGCATCTCCTGCATGCGTTCCAGACCGGGCAGATCGTGCTCGGGCAGGCCGTCGAGGATGGCGACGATCAGATTGTGCGCATCGCCATCGCGCAGGCTGCTGTTGCCGAGCAAGCCCGGCGCCACGTGCGGCACGCCCGCGCCGTCGCGGCCGTGGCAGCCGGCGCACAGCGCGAGGTAGCGATCGCGCGCCGGCGTGGCGACGACCGCGGCCAGCACCGGCGCTGCAACCGGCGCCGGCGGTTGATCGCCGGTGAGGTAGGTGGTGATCGCGTCCAGGTCGTTGCCGTTGAGGCGGCTGGTGGACAGATTCACGACCTTGAGCATCTCGTCGGAGGCGACCGCGTGCGCGGCGACGCCGCTGGCCAGATATTCGCGCAGCCCGTTGCGATCCCAGCCGCGCGCCGCCAGCGCCTGCGGCGTCAGCGCGGGCGCGGCGAAGCGCCCCAGCGCGTCGTTGCCGCTCAGCGGCGCGGCGCGATCGACTTGTCCGAGCCAGCCGCGCGGGCTGTGGCATTCGCCGCAATGGCCCAGGGTTTCGACCAAATACTCGCCGCGTTTCCACGCCGCCGACTGTCCTTGCGACGCCGGTTTCGCGGTCGCGCCGGCGAACAGCCAGTTCCAGGCATGGATGCCGGTGCGGATATTGAACGGAAAGCCAACGCCGTTGGCGAGGTTGGGCTGCTTCACCGCCGGCCGCGTCATCAGGTAGGCGTAGATCGCGTCGCTGTCTTCGCGCGCGATGGTCTTGTAGGAGACGTACGGCATCGCCGGATACAGCTGATGGCCGTCGCGCGCTTCGCCGCGGGTGATCGTATGGAAGAACTCATCCGCGCTGTAACGGCCGATGCCGGTCTCGGCGTCGGGAGTGATGTTGGTGCCGTGGATGGTGCCGAACGGCGAGGCCAGCGCTACGCCACCGGCGAACGGCGCGCCCCCCTCGGCGGTGTGGCAGGCCGCGCAATCGGCGGCGGCGACCAGATAGCGGCCGCGTTCGATCTGCTCCGGCGCGGCCTGCACCTGCAGCGCCGGGCCGCGGTGATACCAGCGCGCGATCAGCCAATCGATCAGCAGCCACGCCAGCACGATCAATACCAGCCACAGGATCCGGCGTTTCCAGCGTCGCTTGCTCATCGCGGCGCCTCCTCATCCACCTGCACCTGCGCCAGTACCAGTTCTTCCACCGCTTGGTAGTAGCGGACATAGCCGGTGCAGCGGCACAGATGCGGATTCAAGGCTTCGGTGATCAGCTCGCGCACTTGCTCGCGAGTGTAGCGCTGGGCTTTCTTGCGACCCAACTGCTCCAGCAATACGGTCGCGGCATTGACGAAGCCCGGCGTGC
Organism: Lysobacter sp. TAB13; assembly: GCF_052113885.1. Lineage (NCBI taxonomy): Bacteria > Pseudomonadati > Pseudomonadota > Gammaproteobacteria > Lysobacterales > Lysobacteraceae > Lysobacter > Lysobacter sp. TAB13. Next base: position 21,990 of record NZ_JBFRDR010000008.1, read on the forward strand.
AGTAGCCGCACTGGAAACTGAAGTGATCCAGGAAGGCCTGCTGCACCGGCGAGAGTTCGACGATGGCGCCGCTGTCGTCGCGCTTGGCGTGGCCTTCGACGGTGCGGATGCGCTTGCCATTGAAGTAGTGCGCGCCGGTGATGCAACTGCGCACCTCGCGCGGGCCCTGATCGTCATCGACAATGACCGTGCAGGCGCGGCACACGCCCTGGCCGCAGCCGAAGCGGGTGCCGGTGAGGCCCAGGTATTCGTGCAGCACATCGACCAGCATCATGTCGTCGGGCACGTCGATGGGGCCGTGCTCGCGGCCGTTGATGCTCAGCGACAACGGAATCAGGCGCAGGCTGGGACTGCTCATGCGGCGCTCTCCTGCCGGTTCGCGGCGGCGCTTTGCCCGGCGTCGGCATCGGCCGCCGCGTAGGCGGCCAATATCTTGTCGGGGGTGACCGGCAGTTCGCGGAACCGGTGGCCGGTGGCGTGCGCGATCGCGTTGACGATCGCCGGCACGATCGGAATCATCGCCACCTCGGCCATGCCCTTGGGCGGATCGGTCGCGGAAATCGGCGGCAGCAGCTCGCCGCTCTGCCGCCAAACCGCGACATCGCGCGCGCGCGGCAGGGTATAGCGGTTGAAGTTCCAGTCGCCGTCGCCGGGGCCGCCTTCGTACAGCGGCAGGAACTCGTGCAGCGCATGGCCGATGCCCATCGCCAGGCCGCCCTGCAACTGGCTCGACACCAGCTCGGCGACGATCGGCGTGCCGCATTCCAGCACCGAGTGATGATCGAGCAATTCGACCTTGCCGGTGGCGGTGTCCACCGCGACTTCGGCCAGCGTGCCGATCGCGCTGTAGTACACCACGCCGGCGTTGTTGCGCTGCACCGGCGGGTAATGCACGCGAGTGCGTTCGATCATGCGGTAGCCGTTCGCGGTCGGCGTGCCGATGCCCTTGCTCGTGCCGCTGCCGTCGCCCCAGCGCAGCGCCACGCCGTCCAGCGGCAGCCGCGCATCGTCGCCGGGCAGCGGGAACTCGGCTTCGCTCCATTGCCAGCGATTGAGGTAATGCACGACCGCGCCGGTGGCCAGGCCCAACTCGTATGCTTTGGCGATCAAGCGCTGCAGCGGCAACGGAGTCAACCCGCCGGCCGTGAGTTTTCCCTCGACCCAGCGCGCGTCCTCGCGCCGCACCGACATCGGCGACAGTTCGCCGCCGCCGAAGCCCTGGCCCCAGATCGCCAACGCCGCCGGCCACAGGCCCTGCGTGAACAACAATCGCGAGGCTTCGCGGGTGGCGTGACTGAAGAAATACGCCGAGTTGCTGGCGCTGCTGGGACTGGAGTAGGCCGGCGTCCAGCGCGGATTGCCTATGTGCGAATCCTGCGTGGCTTGCGACATCAGCCACGGATCGTCGGTGGCGATCATCGGCAGTTCCGGCCACTGCGTTTCGCCTGTTCGGACTTCATCGGCCGGGCGCCCGAGCCACTTCGCGCACACCGCGGCCTGACTGGTGGCCATGCCGGTGCCCATCTCCACGCCGATATGCCGCAACAGCACTTCGCCCTGCGCCGAGATCGCCACTTCCGCGAACGCGGCTTCGCCGCCGGTGCCGAAATCCTTCTGCACGCAGCCGAAACCCACGCCGTAGCGCCGGCCCGGATGCGCGGCTTCGTACTCGGCCTTGCGTTTGTGGCGCTGGGTCCACAGCGGATGCTCGCGCGACTTGCGCAGCACTTCATCCGCGCGCTGGGCGCCGCCGGGGATCGCGCCCTGAGTGTTCTTCATCCCGGTCGCGAACACATTGCGCAGGCGCAGTTCGATCGGATCGAGCTTGAGTTCGGAAGCGATCTCGTCGATCAGCATCTCGGTCGCGCCCATGCTCTGCAGCGTGCCGTAGCCGCGCGCGGAGCCGGCATCGAGCGCGCGCGAGGCGATCACGGTGCTGCTCAGGTCGCTGCGCGGAAAGTAATAGATCGACTGCGCTGCGGTCGCCGCGACCAGACACACTGACGGCGAGAAATTCATGCGTCCGCCGCCGTCGCCGAGCATGCGCGCCTGAAACACTTCGAAGCGTCCGCTGCCGCGATCGAGCTTGAGCCGGTAGTGCATGCGGAAGCTGTGGCGCTTGAGGCTGGACTGGAATTGCTCGTAGCGATCGTTGGCCAGACGCACCGGGCGCCCGTCGCCGTACAAGGCCGCCATCAGGGCAATGAACGGGAACGGGTAGTGATCCTTCGAGCCGTAACCGACCGTGTAGCAAGGATGCAGCACCAACCGCTTCACGCCGAAGCGGCTCGCCGCGAGCATGAGCGGCGCGTCCTGGGCGATCTCGCCCGGCGACTGCGTGGCGCAGACCAGATGCATGGTGGCAGTGGCGGCATCGAACCAGCCGTTGGCGTTGTCGAGTTCCATCGCCGCGGTGTCGATGGATTGCGAGAAATATTCGCGCTCGATCACCAGCTTGTCCGCGCCGGGCGCGTCGAGTTCGGCCGCCATCGCATCGCCGTGGGCGATGCCTTGCGCGTCGATCTTGCCGCCGGCCTCGCCGAGCGCCCATTGCGGGTTCTGCTTCTTGTACCCGATGGGGAACAGCACCGTGTCCTTGTAGCTGGAATAGGTGTCGTCGGCGAAAGCGTCGGCGCCGCCGACGCGCACGTAGCGGAACGTCGCCCACGGCGCGCGTTCCAGCGGTCCGGTGGGCTCGCTCCAGCGGATCAGATCGTCGCGGAATTTGAGCCGGCTCTTGGCGGCGCGGAAGCGGGCGAAGTCGTTCCAGATCAGCAGCGCCACGGCGTGGCCGAGGTAGGCGGGGATCTTGCCTTCGGGCAGCAGCATGTCCTCGCCGTAGAACTTCGGAAAGGCGACGCCGTCGCGGGCGAGGTCGGCGGCGGTGACGACGCGGTCGGGTTGCAGGTCGGCCGGCAGCGAGGACAGATCGAAGCCCTGATAGATCCGGTCGGCGCGGGTGCCGCGCAGCAGCATCGCGTGCGCCTGCTCGCGCGGCCAGCCGGGCAGATCGCGCGAACGCATGTCGTAGCTGAAGATTTTTTCGCCGCTGACCTTGGCGGTGGCGTCGGTGCGATAACGCACGCGGCCCAGGGCCGGGTCCCAGGGCAGCGGCCGCAGCCGTTGCTTTTCGAACAGCGCGGCGAGCGCGGCGCTGCCGGGCGCGGCGAGGTAGACGGAAATGCCGGCGACGACGCTGCATTTGAGGAAGTCGCGACGGCTTAAGCGGGCTGGCATGGACGGGGGACTCCGGCTGGCTCTGCCGGAATAGTAGGCGCATGTTGCGGGGCAATACGCGGTGAAATTTCTTGCCGGGCGGGGTGGTGTGGCGTGTCGGGCGGTTTCGCGTGCCCTCACCCCGGCCCTCTCCCGCGTCGCGGGAGAGGGAGCTTGCTGTTGTGGGAGGGGCTTCAGCCCCGATGCTCTTCGATCAGGTCGCCTCGCAGTCCGGCCACATCGGATCGAAGAGCATCGGGGCTGAAGCCCCTCCCACTCATGCCTTCTCAATCAACTCTTCGCACCAGCGATCGATCGCCCCCGCGGCCAGTTCGGGGCGGGCCTGCAACAGAAAATGCGGCGCCTCGATCTCGACGCAACGCATCCCCGGCGCGATGCGCTCGATCGAGCGCCGGCTCGCTCCCGATACCAGGCGGTCGCGAGCGGCTTGCAGATACAGCAGCGGACAAGCCACCTCGCGCAACTGCGCGCCGACATCGACCGCGCCGGCTTCGCGCAGACGATGCCGGATCACCGCCGGGTCCAGGCCTTCGAGCACCGCCCCCAAGCGCGCGCGCCATTGCGGCGTCGCCCACGGCCCGAGCATGAACGCCGCGGCCAAGGCCGGCGGAATGCGATTCACCGGCACGATGCCGCCCCAGCGGGACAACGCGCCCGCATGCAGCGGCGACCACGGCGGCCGCGGCGTGCGCGCGAATGTGGCGCACAGCACCAGCCCGGCCAATCGCGGCGGCCGCTGCGCGGCGAGGCGGATCGCGATGGGGCCGGAAAACGATTCGCCGAGCAACAGGTAGGGCGCGTCGAGAGGCAACCGCGAACGCGCGAAAACGACAAGTTCGTCGTAACCCAGCGCGCGATCGCGCGGATAGGCGATGACGCTGGTCGCGAAGCGCGGCGCCATCGCCGCGATGAAGTCATCCAGCAGGGCGCCGGTGCCGTCCATGCCGGGCAGGACGATGCAGCGCATCGGGGTCACGACGCGCGCGGCACGTCCAGCTTCGCCGCCAGACGGTCCAGCGCCTTGAGCATCATCGCCCGGTGGCGCGCGAGTTTCATCCAGGTCGGCAGGCGCGAGATCATGCTCTTGTTGCTGGCCGTGCGGTATCGCTCACGCTGGTCGGCGGCGATGTAGCGCCTGAGTTCGTCGATGTGTTCGGCGTTGTAAGCCCACAACAGGCCGGCGCGGGTGCGTTCGGTCAGCCGCAGCGGCAGGCCGAAATGCGGATCGTGTGCTTCGCGGTCGCGTTCCCGCTGCGCCTGGACCGCGACCTCGCTGCTGCGATGGCAGATCGGGCATTGCGCCGGAATCGGATCGACCGAGGGCGTACGCCGGTATTCGTCGAGTTGGATCGGGATCGTACCGGTGCCGGGTTGGATCTGATTCACCTGCAGCCACTGGTGGCCGCAATATCCGCAGGGACGACGGCCGATCAGCCGTACCTGGCCCACCCAGTCGTCGCGTTCGCTGAGTGCATCGAGCTGGCAATGCGCGCATCGGAATGCGCTGGTCCATTGCCGTTGCGCCCACGTGGCGCGGACGACACCGGCCCGGCCGCAGCGTGGGCACGTTACGTCGACGCGCTCGGCGAACGATGCCAGCCATTGCCCGCCATCGCGATGACGCAACGGCCCGCTCACCGCGCGATCAGCACTCGATCACGTTGACGGCCAGGCCGCCGCGCGAGGTTTCCTTGTACTTGTCCTGCATGTCGCGGCCGGTGTCGCGCATGGTCTTGATGACCTTGTCCAGGCTGACCTTGTGCTTGCCGTCGCCGCGCATGGCCATGCGGTAGGCGTTGATGGCCTTGACCGCGCCCATCGCGTTGCGCTCGATGCAGGGAATCTGCACCAGCCCGCCGATCGGATCGCAGGTCAGGCCCAGGTTGTGTTCCATGCCGATTTCGGCCGCGTTCTCGATCTGGCTGGTGGTGCCGCCGAGCGCGGCGACCAATCCGGCCGCGGCCATCGAGCAGGCCACGCCGACCTCGCCCTGGCAGCCGACTTCCGCGCCGCTGATCGAGGCGTTTTCCTTGTACAAGATGCCGACCGCGGCCGCGGTCAGAAGGAAGTTACGCACGCCCTGCAGGTTGGCGCCGGGGCAGAAGCGATCGTAGTAATGCAGCACCGAGGGAATGATGCCGGCCGCGCCGTTGGTCGGCGCGGTGACCACGCGGCCGCCGGCGGCGTTTTCTTCGTTGACCGCCAGCGCGTAGAGGTTGACCCAGTCGAGCACGGTCAGCGGATCGCGCATTGCCGCTTCGGGTTTGGTCGACAACTCGGCGAACAACGCCGGCGCGCGGCGCGAGACGTGCAGGCCGCCGGGCAGGGTGCCGGTTTCGCGGATGCCGCGCGCGACGCAGGCCTGCATCGCGTTCCAGATTTCGTCCAGGCCGGCGTTGATCTGCTCGTCGGTGCGCCACACGCGCTCGTTGGCCATCATCATTTCGGCGATGGTCAGCCCGCTGCTCGCGGCCTGGGCGAGCAACTGGTCGCCGGAGTGGAACGGGTAGGGCTGATCGGTGGTGTCGGCGACGATGCGGTCTTCGGCCGCTTCGTCCTGATTGACCACGAAGCCGCCGCCGACGGAATAGTAGTCGCGCGTGGCGATGACGTTGCCGTCGGCGTCGAAGGCGGTGAAGCGCATGCCGTTGGTGTGGAACGGCAGTTTCTGGCGCTTGTTCATGATCAGATCGTGCTTTTCGTCGAAGCCGATCTCATGCCGCCCGAACAGGTTGATGCGTTTGGTCTTGCGGATGCGTTCGAGCGCGGCGGGGATGATGTCCGGATCGATCTGATTCGGCCAATGGCCTTCCAGTCCCATCAGCACCGCCTTGTCGGTGCCGTGGCCGCGGCCGGTCAGCGCCAGCGAGCCGAACACTTCCGCGCGCACGCGCGCGGTGCGGGCGAGGTCCTTGCCCAGCGAGGCGGTGTCCTCGGCGTTGCAGCCTTCGATGAGCCAGCGCTCGATGAAGCGCGCGGCGGCGCGCATCGGGCCGACGGTGTGCGAGGAACTCGGGCCGATGCCGATCTTGAACAGGTCGAAACTGCTGACTGCCACGGGCTTGCTGCTCCAACGAGTGGGTCGGACGTTGCTGGCGTTCCGCGCGGGCGGACGGGGCGTCCGCGCCGCGAGGGCGGTAGGGCGCTTATTCTACGCGCGCGCCGTTGCGGCGAGTGCTGCGGCTTTCACGGCCCGGCGCCGTCGTTTTCGGATTTTCCCGCCATACCGCGGCGAATTGACCGCGGCCCAACGATGAAGGCCGGACTGTGCTGACTTTGTTCCAACGCGACGATTGTCATCTGTGCGACCTGGCGCTGGAGGTGTTGGCGCGGGCGCGGGCGCCGGAGTTCGAGAGCGTTTTCATCGACGATGACGCGGTGTTGGAGGCTCGTTATGGCGAGCGGGTGCCGGTGTTGCGCGATGAGGGGCGTGGGGTGGAGTTGGATTGGCCGTTCGATGCGGGGCGGGTGGTGGAGTGGTTGGGGGAGGGGTGAGGGTTGGCGTTGCGATTGCATCGTCGCTTTGCTCAGCTCAGCTCTGCCTTGCCTTGCCTTGCCTTGCCTAGCTTTGGCTTGCTTCTAGCTAATGCCGTTGCCGTTGCTTCGGCTTAGCTGTGGCCCGGCGCCGCTAGTAACTCGCGAGACCGATGGACACCCGGAGGGCGGCGCACATGGACGTGCGCCGGGTCCCACCTTGGGCAGGATGCCCAATGTGGGACCTGCCTGCGCAAGCACCGTACTCGTGGCTTTTGACTCGAAACAGCCAAAGCGTTTTCTTTGGTTACTTTCTTTGTCGCTTTGGACAAAGAAAGTGACCCGCCGCTCCATGGCGGAAGCGTTTAGCGTTTGATCTTGCTCGAGGCTTCTAAGGCTTAGGCTTCTAAGGAACCCGAAGTCCCTGATCGAAACATCCAGACCTGCGCACTCTCTCCTACCGTCATTCCCGCGAACGCGGGAATCCAGGGCCTTTCGTGCGAGAACGCTTGAAGTCGCTGGATTCCCGCGTTCGCGGGAATGACGAGCAAAAATGCAGAAGCTCTCAAACAAGATCAAGATCAAGATCAAACGCTAAACGCTTCCGCCATAGAGCGGCGGGTCACTTTCTTTGTCCAAAGCCACAAAGAAAGTAACCAAAGAAAGGGCTTTAGCTGTTTCGAGTCAAAAGCCACGAGTGCGATGCTTGCGCGGGCAGGTCCCGCAGTGGGCATCCTGCCCACGGCGGGACCCGGCGCACGTCCATGTGCGCCGCCCTCCGGGTGTCCCTGGTCTCGCGAGTTACTAGCTGCGCCCAGCAACGGCAACAACAAAGGCAAGGCCGAAGCCAAAGCAGAGCACAGCACAGCACAGCACAGCCGGGGCAAAGCAAAATCTTGGCAACGGCAACGGCAACGGCAACGGCAACGGCAATTGCCAAAGCCACAGCCACAGCCACAGCCACAGCGAACGCACGGTCGCTCTGCGCCAAACACCAGACAAAAAGAAAGGCCGGAGTTCGCACTCCGGCCCTCTTCGAATTCACCCGCGCCTTCGCGCCGAGCAAGCGCCGCGCTTACTTCGCCGGCGCAAACACGACCTTAGTGCTCACCGCCACCTCGTTCGGAATGATCGAGGTATCCGCCCAATCGCCCCCGCCCACGCCGAAATCCAGACGCTTCACCGTCGCCTTGCCCGCAAGCACCGGCTTCTCGCCCGCGGTCCAGGTGAAGTTCAGCGTCACCGGCTTGGTCGCGCCGCGCAGGCTCAGGCTGCCGTCGGCGGCGTAGTTGTTGCCGCCCATGCTGCGGAACTTGGTCGCGGTGAAACGCGCCTGCGGGAACTTGGCGATGCTGAAGAAATCCACGCCCTTGAGCGTGTCGTCGCGCTCGCTGTTCTTGGTGTTGGCGCCGGCCATCGGAATCACCACGTCCAGCTTGGAGGTCGCCAACTGCGCCGGGTCGAAGCTCAGCCGCGCGGTGAAGCCGGGGAAATTGCCCGCGAACACTTCGCCCTGGTACTTGGTGGCGAAGGTCAGGCTGGAGCCGGTCTGCTGCACGTAGTCGGCGGCGAACGCGGGCGCGGCGGCGGCGAGCAAGGTCGCGGCCAGGGCGAGGGACTTAATTTGCATCGGGTTTCTCCGGGGAGGGGGAAGGAGGCGGAACAGGGCCGAGAGCGACATCGCGCATGGCCTGGAAGCTGCGGCGTCCGCCCGGCAGCATGCGGGTCAAGGTGGCGTCGTTCTGGAACAGGTGGTGATAGAACGCGGCCGCGGCATGCGCCAGCACCAGCGCCAGCAGCAGCCAGAAACCGTATTCGTGCACGTTGCGGCTGAGCTGGGCGATCTCTTCGCTGCGCTGGGCGATCTTGGGCAGGTTGAACAGGCCGAAGTACTGCAAGGGGTAGCCGGAGGAGGAATTGAACACCCAGCCGGAAATCGGCAGCGCGAACATCAGCGCGTACAAGGCCCAGTGGGTCAGCGAGGCGACGCGCTCCTGCCAGTGCGGCGTGCCGTCCACCGGCTTGGGCGCGCCGGCGTACATGCGCCACAGCAGGCGCAGCACGACCAGGGTCAGCAGGGTCAGGCCGAGCGATTTGTGCAGGGCGTAGATTTTGATCTTCGGCGGGCCGTTGCTCATGTCCACCATGGTCAGGCCGATCACGGCGATGGTCGCGATCAGCAGCACGATCAGCCAATGCAGCAACTGGCTCACGGCGCCCCATCGGTCGGCGGTGTTCTTCAAGGTCATCGGCTGGGCTCCGGCTGGGGCTTGGCGGGATCGGTGGGTTCGGTGGATTCGACGGGTTCTTCGGGCGCCGCGGCGGCGTCGCCCGGGTTGGTTTTGGGCTGATCGCCCACGTACTTGTCGCGGATCGCCTCCGCTTCGATGCGCAGCTCGACTTCATCGCCGATCACCGATTTCCAGGCGTCGATGCCGAACGCGGCGCGGCTCAGCCGCGCGGTCGCGGAAAACCCGGCGGTGCGGTGGAACGGCGGCAGCGGGTGGCGCTTGAGCTGGTTGAGCTTGACGTCCAAGCACAGCGGTGCGGTCACGCCGTGCAGGGTCAGTTGGCCGCAGACCTGGGCGCGATCGGCCTCGCCTGCCACCGGTTCGACCCGCTCGGAGACGAAGCGCGCCAGCGGATAGCGCTTGCCATCGAGCAGGTTGGCGGCCAGCGCGGCCTTGTTCCATTTGCCGTCGCCCAGGTCCAGCCGGGTCAGCGGCACCTGCACCTCGAGCTTGGCGCCGCGCCAGTCGTCGCGATCGAAGCTGAGGGTGCCGGCGCTGCCGGACACGGTGCCGATGGCCTGCGAGAAGCCGGCGTGCGAAATCGCGAACATCACCCGGGTGTGGACCGGGTCGAAGCCATAGGTCTCCGGTTGCGCGGCTTGCGCAGCCGCGGGCAGTGCGCAGAGCACGGCCAGGGCGGTGGCGCAGCGGTGGATGAGAGACATGGCAGCTCCGGCAAGATGGGTGTGGATTCTAGGCATAGCCGTGCACAGCCGTGTCTAGACGCGCGCAACGATCCGTTGCGGACGGCCGCCGCGCACCCGATCGGGCACCTTCCGACCGACGGTCGCGGCGGGGCGTAAGTTCCGTGACTTGCCTCGCAGGGCCGATATCGCCGAGCCTAATGCACGGGGAAAGACCGGACGTCACGTGGCCGCCATTCACAGGGGACGGCCGGCGTGAGCCCGGAAGGGCACCTTAAAGGTGCCTGAGAGGTAACGGATGGTCCGCGGACAGGTATCTAGGACGGCTTGGAATGGCCCGGAACGGCCCGCCAGGACGGCGTGTTTCATTGGGGGAGGGAACCGGATGTTGCGAACGCTGCTATGCGCCTGCCTGTGTCTGTGCCTGAGTGCACCGTTCGCGGCCCGGGCCGCCGTGCCCGAGGCACCGCGCGCGCGCATCATCGGCGTCCCCGACGGCCTGCCGTCGAGCAAGGTCAACGGCATGGCCTTCGACCACGCCGGCTACTTGTGGCTGGCCACGACCGACGGCCTGGCCCGCTACGACGGCATCGGCATGAAGGTCTGGCGGCACACCCCGGACGATCCGGCCTCGCTGCCCGGCAACGACCTCACCCTGGTCACCGTGGACGATCGCGACCGCATCTGGGTCTCGGCCGAGGGCCGCGGCCTGAGCATGATGGACGCGCAGCGCAACGGCTTCGTCCATTACCGCCACGCAGAGCGCCCGCAAATCGGCAGCGACGACACCTTCGCGGTGGCCAGCCGCAATGGCGAAGTCTGGTTCGGCACCTACGGCGGCGGCCTGCACCGGCTCGACCGCAACGGCCTGATCACCCGCTACATGCCCAAGGACGGCGATCCGCGCAGCCTGCCCTCGGACACCGTGCTGTCGCTGAACTTCGACGCGCGCGGCGAGCTGTGGGTCGGCACCTTCAAGGGCCTGGCGCGCTGGACCGGCAGTGATTTCGAACGCATCGCGGTGCCCGGCACCGACCCGGCGCCGTGGGTGCTGTCGGTCACCCCGGTCGGCGATCAGCTCTGGGTCGGCGCCAAGACCGGCCTGTACCGGCGCGAGCGTAACGGTCGCTGGAGCAACCCGGATTACTCCGTGATGTTCGGCAATCTCAACGCGGTGTTGACCCTGGCGCCGGACCGCGGCGGCAATTTCTGGTTGGGCACGCAGCGCAGCATCTGGCGCGCGGCGCCGAACGCGGTGCCGCTGCCGATGGCGCTGGGTCCGGCGCGTCCGGCGCGGCCGGTGCTGCAGATCGTCGGCCAGGACGACGGTTCGTTCTGGTTCCCGCTGGCCGGCGTCGGCGTGGGTTATCTGCGTTCGGACTGGCGCCGCATCGCCCAGTATTCGCGCGAACGCGGCACCCTGAGCAGCGAGCTGTACACCGCGGTGACGCCGGCCGCGCGCGGCGGCTTCTGGCTGGTCGGCGCGCGCGGCGAGATCGAGCGCCTGGGTCTGGACGGCGTGGTCGAGCCGGTCACCGACGGCCCGCACGACGCGATGGGCAAGGGCGGCACGCCCAACACCGCGGTCGAAGACCGCAAAGGCCGGCTGTGGATCGCCACCAGCCGCAACAATCTGGTGCGGATCGATCCGTCCGGCATCTGGCGCGACTGGACCACCGACACGCCCGAACCGGTGCTGCCCGGCGAACCGGACCGCACCGTGATCGCGCCCGACGGCACCTTGTGGACCTCCTTCCTCACTCAGGGCCTGCAACAGCGCGATACCGACACCGGCGAGGTGATCAACACGATCCGCGTCGGCAACCAGCAAGGCATCGGCAACGCCGACTTCGACGCGATCGGCTTCGCTCCCGACGGCGCCTTGTGGATCGCATCCGGCCAAGGCCTGCTGCGCCACGACCGCCTGCGCAACGTGATGCGCAAAGTCCCCGGGCTGCCGGCTGATCGCGTGTTCGGCTTCGTGTTCGAGAACGCCGTCAGCCTGTGGCTGCAACGCCTTAACGGCCTGGAGCACTACCAGCGCGAGGGCGGCGACTGGCGCCTGGAATCGCGGGTCGGGGTCGAAGACGGCATTCCCGCGGTCGAAGGCACCGGCCTGTTCCGCGATCGCGTCGGCCGCATCTGGCTGCCGACCTCGCGCGGCCTGTTTCGCTGGGACCCGCAGCATCGCCGGCTGCGCCGTTTCGGCGTGCAGGACGGCATGAGCAGCCAGGAATTCCTGCGCCGCGCCTCGGTGCTGACCGCCGACGGCGTGCTCGCCGCATCGCTGTCGGACGGCAGCGTGGTGTTGATCGACACCGCCCTGGCCGATCCGCCGCCGCGCCAGCCGCGCCTGGTCTGGCATCAGCTCGACGTGCGCCGGCACGGCCGCTGGGTGCCGTTGCCGCTGCACGTCACGCCGCGGCCGTCGCGTTCCGAGCGCGCATCGCGTTACGCATCGCTGCCGAGCCTGGCCCCGGACGATCGCGAAATGCGCGTGCAGATGCGGTTGCTGTCGTTCGACGATCCGCAATCCAATCGCTACTACACGCGCCTGGACGGTTACGACAACGACTGGGTCGCGGTCGGCGACAGCGGCGAGCGCGTGTTCGCCGGTCTGCCGCCGGGCAGTTATCTGCTGCATGCGCGCGCGATCGACGCCAACGGCAACGCCGCCGAGGAACGCACGCTGGAATTCAACGTGCGCCCGCCGTGGTGGCGCACGCCGCCGGCGATGGCGGCCTTGCTCGGCCTGATCGCGCTGGCGGCGTGGTGGGGCACGATGGCGTACCGGCGCCGGCTGGCGCGGCGCTTGAACTGGCAGCGCGCCGAGCATGAGCGTGAAGTGGCCAAGCACGCCTCGTTGGCGAAGACGCGGTTCCTGGCGACCTTGGGGCATGAGGTGCGCACGCCGATGACCGGCGTGTTGGGGATGAGCGAGTTGTTGCTGGATACGCAGTTGGATCAAAAGCAGCGGGGTTACACCGAGTCGATCAGACGCGCTGGCGAACACCTCTTGCGGTTGGTCAACGACGCGCTGGACTTGGCGCGGATCGAATCGGGCAAGCTGGAACTGGCCGATGAGCCGTTCGACCTGCGCGCGATGGTCGATCAGGCTGCCGATCTGATGCGGCCGCTGGCGCAGCAGCGCGGCCTGAGTTTCGAAGTCAGGATCGCCGCCAGCGCGCCGCGCGGCCTGCGCGGCGACGGCAGCCGCGTGTGCCAGATTCTGTTGAACCTGATCGGCAACGCGATCAAGTTCACCGAGCAGGGCCGGGTCAGCCTGCTGGTCGAAGCATTGGCGCCGCAGGGCGTGCGTTTCGAAATCGCCGACACCGGTCCGGGTCTCAACGAAGAACAGAAGGCGCGCCTGTTCCGTCGCTTCGAGCAGGCCGAAGGCGCGCGCACCGCGGCGCGTTACGGCGGCAGCGGGCTGGGGTTGGCGATCTGCCAGGAACTGGCCGCGGCGATGGACGGGCAGATCGCGGTGTTCAGCGAACCGGGACAGGGCGCGCGCTTCGTGTTCGATCTGCCCTTGGCTGAAGCGGAGCCGCCGCGGGTGTCGGCGAATTCGACGCCGGAGCCTGGTTTGCGCGGCTTGCAGGTGGGGCCGATCGCGTTGCTGTTGGTCGAGGACGATCCGACCGTGGCCGAAGTGATCGCGGGTTTGCTGCGCGCACAAGGCCATCGCGTGAGCCATGTCGCCAACGGTTTGGCGGCGCTGGCCGAAACGGCCACGGCGCCGTTCGATCTGGCGATGCTCGATCTCGACCTGCCGGGCATCAACGGCCTGGATCTGGCGCGGCAACTGCGCGCGCAGGGCTTCACCCAGCCGTTGATCGCGGTGACTGCGCGCGCCGACGCCGATGCCGAACCGCAGGCCGTCGCCGCCGGCTTCGACCGTTTCCTGCGCAAACCGGTGACCGGCGCGATGCTGGCCGATGCGCTGCGCGACATTCTGGAGATGGCGGCGAAGCCGGTGGTGTGAAGGGGCGCATTGGCTGAGCGAAAGGCATCGGGGCTGAAGCCCCTCCCACAAGAGCAAGTCTTGTGAAGGCACTCGTGGGAGGGGCTTGCGCTTTTGTGGGAGGGGCTTCAGCCCCGATGCTTTCCTGTCAGCAGCCACAAAACCAGCAGCCCACGAATCAATCCCGAATCCCCACCCGGCGAGCCGCCCGGCACACACGCCTGTCCAAAGTCCCGCACCGCATCGCAAAACCCACATCCGCAACACCCCGTGCGGTTGCGCTCAGACATACTGTGGGCCTTGCGCCAGAACCGTTCCCCCGCCATTGCGCGCTTGCGCCCGACCGGGGCCGTTGCGACGATAGCGCACCGGCCTTACCGGGAGAGAATCGCTCGCGGTCCAGGAGGAGTCCGTGTTGGGACGTAGTCTGTGTCTGCTCCTGTTGCTGTTGTTGGGCGCGCAGTTCGCCAACGAGGCGCAAGCGCGCTTGCCGGAAACCCCGCGTTTCCGCCGCTTCGGCCAGGAGCAAGGCCTGCCCAAATCGGTCGTGGCGATGGAGCTCGACCACCAGGGCTATCTGTGGATCGCCACCGAAGACGGATTGGCGCGCTACGACGGCGTCGAGTTCGCGCTGTGGCGTCACACCATCGGCCTGAGCGGTTCGCTGCCGGACAACATGCTCGAAGACCTGTACGTCGACGCCGGCGATCGCGTGTGGGTGGCCAGCCGCAACGGCCTGAGCTATCTCGGCGCCGATCGCAAGGAATTCGTCCGCATCAGTTTCAGCGGCGCCGACGCTTCGTGCAGCGACGACGTCTCGTATCTCACCGGCACGCCCGACGGCTCGATCTGGACCGCGACCTACGCCGGCCAGATGTGCCGCATCTCGCCCGACGGCGTCAGAGTGACGCGGTACGAGCCCGGCGTCGGCGCCGGCGCGCGTTTGCCGCGCGGGCCGGTCACCGCCTTGCTCGCCGACGCGCGCGGCCGCTTGCTGGTCGGCACCATGAACGGACTGGCGCGTTTCGACAACGATCGCTTCGCGCCGATCGGCCGCGACGAAACCGCCGGCGTGCGCATCGGCGAGTTGTCGCCCGACGCCGACGGCTCGATCTGGGTCGGCACCCAGCGCGGCCTGTTCCGCCTGAGCGCGGACGATCGCATGAGCCCGGCGCCGTGGGCGCTGGGCGAGGAAACCACCAACGCCATCGTCGTCAGCGATCTGTCCGGCGGCCGCTGGATCGGCACCACCGCCGGCCTGTACCGGGTGGACAGCGACGACAACGTGCGCTTGCTGCAGGACGATGCCGGCGACGGCGTGTGGGACCGCCGCAGCGGCCTGATGCAGATGCTGCGCGACGACGAAGGCGGCATCTGGTTCGTCACCTATTCGCAAGGCCTGGCGTATCTGCCGCCGGACTGGAACCGTTTCGCTTCGATCACCTCCGTCGGCGGCCGCCGCATCGACCGCCTCGACGCGCGCGACATCGCGCCCGACGGCGACGGCGGTTTCTGGATGCTGACCGCGACCGATCTGTACCGCCTGCGCGCCGGCAGCGGCGAGCTGGAACCGGTCGCCGACAGCAAAGGCCTGGGCGTGAAGTGGCTGCACACCTTGTTCGCGCGTCCCGACGGGCAGTTGTGGATCGGCCATTCCACTGGCCTGAGCCTGTTCGATCCGGCCACGGGCAAAGCGCGGCGCTGGCCGTTCTCGGCGCGCGATCCGGACCTGGGCGCGACGGTGTGGTTCCTGTACGAATGGCCCGACGGCAGCCTGTGGCTGTGGTTCTCCGACGGTTCGGTGCGCCGCTACAACGCCGAGGGCGAGCCGCTGCCGGCCGGCGAGATCGAGAAAGTGCTGGGCAGCGCCGGTTTCCTGACCAGCACCGCGACCTTCCGCCCGGGGCCGGACGGGCAGCCGTGGTTCGCCGGCACCAACGGTTTGCAGCGCTGGGACGGCAGCCGTTTCGTCCCGGTGCCCGGCGGCGCTTTCGGCGACATCCAGGCGATCAGTTTCGCCGGCCCGCAGCGGCTGTGGCTGGCGCGCAGCGGCGCGCTGGAATCGTATCGCTGGCAGGGCGGCAAGCTGGAACTGGAACGGCGCATCGACAACACCGCCGACTATCCCGACACGAACGTCTCCGGCTTGCTGGTCAGCCGCAACGGCACGGTCTGGGTCACCACCACGCGCGGCTTGTTGATGGTCTCGGCCGATGCGCGCCGCTTGCGTCTGTTCGGCCTGGGCGACGGCATTCCGAATGTCGAGCTGACCCGCACCACGCCGCATCGCAACGCCGACGGCGTCGGCGCGGCGCTGTCGCTCGACGGCGTGGTGCTGTTCGACCTGGACACGCCGTTCCCGGGCGCGCGGCCGCCGCGCTTGTCGCTGGAAACCCTGAGCGTGCGGCGCGAGGAAGACGAATGGACGCTCACGCCGGCGCAGGGCCGCGTGCAACTGGAATCGGACGATCGCGATCTGCGCATCGTCGCCCGGTTGATGTCGTTCCTGGACCCGCGCTCGCACGTCTACCGCTTCAAGCTGGACGGCTACGACCCGGACTGGATCGAACAGCGCGCCAACGGCGAGCGCGTGTTCTCGCGCCTGGATCCGGGCGAATACCGCGTGCTGATCAAGGCCGCCGGCGCCGACGGCATCTGGTCCGATCCGGTGTCCTTCAAGCTGCACGTCAAGCCGCCGTGGTGGCGTTCGGGCTGGGCGCAAATGGTGTTCGCGCTCATCGGCATCGGCTTGCTGGCGGTCGGTGCGATCGGCTACCGCCGCCGCCTGGGCCGCCGCAGCGCGTGGCAGCTGGCGGTGCACAAGCGCGAAGTGGCCGAACAGGCCTCGGAAGCCAAGACGCGGTTCCTGGCGACCTTGGGGCATGAGGTGCGCACGCCGATGACGGGCGTGTTGGGGATGAGCGAGTTGTTGCTGGATACGCCGCTGGATGAGAAGCAGCGGGGGTACACCGAGTCGATCAGGCGCGCTGGCGAACACCTCTTGCGGTTGGTCAACGACGCGCTGGATCTGGCGCGGATCGAATCGGGCAAACTGGAACTGGAAGACCGGCCGTTCGACCTGCGCGCGCTGGTCGAGGAAGCGGCTGGATTGATGCGACCGCTGGCGCGTCAGCGCGGCCTGGATTTCCAGGTCGATATCGCCGCCAGCGCGCCGCTGGGCCTGCGCGGCGATCCCAACCGGGTGTGCCAGATTCTGATGAATCTGCTCGGCAACGCGATCAAGTTCACCGAGCAAGGTTCGGTGCGCTTGCGCGTGGATGCGCTGGCGCCTCAGGGCGTGCGCTTCGAAGTCGCCGACACCGGCCCGGGCCTCAACGAAGAACAAAAAGCGCGGCTGTTCCGCCGCTTCGAACAGGCCGAAGGCGCGCGCACCGCGGCGCGTTACGGCGGCAGCGGGCTGGGCTTGGCGATCTGCCAGGAACTGGCCGCGGCGATGGAAGGGCATGTGGCGGTGTTCAGTCAGGCGGGGCAGGGTGCGCGGTTCGTGCTCGACTTGCCTTTGGCTTGGGCCGAGCCTCCGCCGGTGGTGGAGAGTTCAACGCCGGAGCCTGTGTTTCGTGGCATTCAGGTGGGGCCGCGCTCTGTGCTTTTGGTCGAAGACGACGCCACCGTGGCCGAAGTCATCGCAGGTTTGCTGCGCGCGCAAGGCCATCGCGTGAGCCATGTCGCCAACGGTCTGGCGGCGCTGGCCGAAACCGCCACCGCGCCGTTCGATCTGGCGATGCTCGATCTCGACCTGCCCGGCATCAACGGCCTGGATCTGGCGCGGCAACTGCGCGCGCAAGGTTTCACTCAGCCGCTGATCGCGGTGACCGCGCGCGCCGATGCCGACGCCGAGCCGCAAGCGCAGGCGGCCGGGTTCGATCGTTTCCTGCGCAAGCCGATCACCGGCGCGATGCTCGCCGACACGATCGACAGCGTGCTGGCCCAGGCGGACCTGCCGTAGTGGCCGCCGCGTCCATGCAAGCAAACGAATGCACGCGCGTGTCTTGGCTGCTGCGCGGCCTGCTGATGCTGGCCTGCGCGATGTCGGCCTGGGCCGCGCCTGCGTTCGCCGGCTTGCCGGAAACACCGCGGCCGCGCCAGCTCACCGTCGCCGACGGCCTGCCGTCCAACACCATCAACCGCATCGCCGAAGATCGCCACGGCTATCTGTGGATCGCCACCAGCGAAGGGCTGGCGCGTTACGACGGCACCGGTTACCGCGTCTGGCAGCGCGAACAGGGGCTGCTCGACAACTACGTGTGGGCGGTGCACGTGGACGCGCGCAACCGGGTGTGGATCGGCACGGGGCAAGCCGGACTGGCGATGCTCGACACCGAGCGCAAGCGCTGGCGTTATTTCAACCGCAGCAATACGCCGGCCATCGCCGACGACACGGTGTGGTCGATCGCCTCAACGCCCGACGGCGCGCTGTGGTTCGGCACCGAGCGCGGCGGCCTGTACCGCATGGCCGACGACGGCAAGATCAGCCGCTACATGCCGCGCCCGGGCGATGCGCGCAGCTTGCCCAGCGAAGGGGTGGCCAACCTCACCGTCGCGCCCGACGGCACGCTGTGGATCAGCACCCTGGCCGGTGCCGCGCGCTGGACCGGGCACGATTTCGAACGCGTGCCCGACGGCGCGCTGAGTTCCAACATCGTCAACACGATCACCTTCGAAAACGACGGCACCGCCTGGTTCGGCACGCCGCACGGCGTCGGCGTGCGCCGGCCCGACGGCCGTTTCGAGGCCGCGCCGTGGGCGAGCTTCGCGCCCAAGTTCAAGGTGGTCGATGTATTGCGCCGCGATCGCACCGGCCAGTACTGGTTCGATCTGCCGCAAGGCCTCGGCGTCGGCGGCCCGGACGGGATCGAAGTGGTGCCCTTGTTCAGCACCACCAGCCAGGGACTGGTGCGGCCGAGCTGGTCGGGCGCCTACGAAGATCGCGAAGGCGGCCTGTGGTTCGCCAGCAACGGCCACGGCCTGTGGTATCTGCCGCCGAGCTGGCGCCAGTTCTCGGTGCTGACCCGGCGCGTGGACGATCCGGCCTCGATGGCCAACGGCAGCGTGCGCGGCATCGCCGCGGCCAGCGACGGCGACATGTGGCTGGTCGGCAGCGGCGGCGTGCTCGACCGGCTCGATCCGGAAACCGGCGAAGTCGAGCATTTCGCGAAGGATTTCAGCGGCGGCCTGGCGCTGGACCGGGTGCTGCAGGATCGCCGCGGGCAGGTGTGGGTGACCTATTACGGCGGCCTGGCGCGGATCGACCCGGCCACCCGCGCGATCGCCAACTGGCATATGGACGACAGCGCCGACGCGATGATCAGCGGCACCGTCGAGCTGGTCGGCAGCGGCGGCCTGATCTGGCTGATCGGCAGCGACGGCGACGTGCAGGCGCGCGACGCCGACGGCCACGTGCGCGAGTCGATGAGTTTCGGCGACCGCGGCCTGCCCAAGGATCTGTCCGCGCCGCTGGCCGGCAACGGCCCCGACGGCGAGTTGTGGATCGCCGGCCGCGGCCTGTGGCGCTGGGACGAACACAGCCGCCGCTTCCTCGCCGTGCCGGGCGCGCCCACCGCCGAAGACGTGCAGGCCTTCGTGTTCGAAGGCGAGCAGCGTTTGTGGATCGCCGGCTTCGGTTCGCTCGATACCTATCGCTGGGACGGCCAGCGCCTGCAGCGCGAATTCGGCCTGGGCCTGCTCGACGGCCTGCCTTCCACCGAAGCGCGCGGCCTCACCGCCGACAGCGCCGGCGTGGTGTGGATGACCACCAAGCGCGGTCTGGTGCGGGTCGATCCGTTCGCGCATTCGGTGCGCGTGTACGGCGTCAAGGACGGTCTGCCGAGCCAGGAGTTCGCGCGCGCGCCGGTGCCGCGCCCGGGCGACGGCCGCATCCTGATCGGCAGTCCGGAAGGGCTGGTGTTGTTCGATCCGGCGGTGGTGAGGCCGATCCGCACCGCGCCGTCGCTGATCGTGGAAAGCATCGAAGTGCGGCGCGGCGCCGAACGCGTCGCCTTCCCGACCTTCATGCCCGATCCGGCGCAGGCGATCGCCGGGCGCATCCCGGTGGTGCACATCGCCGACGGCGATCGCGATCTGCGCATCGTCGCGCGGCTGCTGTCGTTCAACGGCACCCAGAGCAACCGTTATCGTTTCCGCCTGCGCAATTACGATCCCGGCTGGGTCGAGGCCGGTTCCAGCGGCGAGCGCCTGTTCTCGCAACTCTCGCCCGGCGACTACCGCCTGCAGATCATCGCCAAGACCGCCGACAACGTGTGGTCGCCGATCCAGATCGTCGAGCTGCACGTCGATTCGCCGTGGTGGTGGAGCTGGTGGGCGGTGCTGGGCGTCATCGCGATGTTGTTGCTGGTGCTGGCCTGGATACTGCTCGCCCATCGCAACCGCCTGCAGCGCAGGCTGGCATGGCAGCGCTCGGAGCATGAGCGCGAAGTTACCAAGCAGGCTTCGCTGGCGAAGACGCGGTTTCTGGCGACCTTGGGGCATGAGGTGCGCACGCCGATGACCGGTGTGTTGGGCATGAGCGAGTTGTTGCTGGATACGCCGCTGGATCAAAAGCAGCGTAGCTACACGGAATCTATTCGTCGCGCCGGCGAACACCTCTTGCGGTTGGTCAACGACGCCCTGGATCTGGCCCGCATCGAATCCGGCCGCCTGGAACTGGCCGACGAACCCTTCGACCTGCGCGCGCTGGTCGATCAGGCCACCGACCTGATGCGGCCGCTGGCGCAGCAGCGCGGGCTGACCTTCGAGATCGAAGTCGCCGCCAACGTGCCGCGCGGCCTGCGCGGCGACGGCAGCCGCGTGTGCCAGATTCTGTTGAACCTGATCGGCAACGCGATCAAGTTCACCGACGAGGGCAAGGTCAGCGTGTTCGTCGAGCGTCTGGTTCCGCAGGGCGTGCGCTTCGAAGTCGCCGACACCGGCCCGGGCCTCAACGACGAACAAAAGCAGCGTCTGTTCCGCCGCTTCGAGCAGGCCGAAGGCGCGCGCACCGCGGCGCGTTACGGCGGCAGCGGATTGGGGCTGGCGATCAGTCAGGAACTGGCCGCGGCGATGGAAGGGCATATCGCGGTGGTGAGTTCGCCGGGGCAGGGCGCGCGGTTCTTGTTCGATTTGCCGTTGCCTGCGGCGGAGCCGCCGCGGGTGGTGCCGGGTTCTGCGCCAGAGCCTGTTTTGCGCGGCTTGCATATGGGGCCGCGCGCGGTGCTTTTAGTCGAAGACGATCCGACCGTGGCCGAGGTGATCGCCGGTCTGCTGCGCGTGCAAGGCCATCGCGTCACTCATGTCGGCAACGGCCTGGCCGCGTTGGCGGAAGTGGCGACGGCGAATTTCGACATCGCCTTGCTCGACCTGGACCTGCCCGGCATCAACGGCCTGGATCTGGCCCGGCAACTGCGCACGCAAGGCTTCACCCAGCCGCTGGTCGCGGTGACCGCGCGCGCCGACGCCGATGCCGAACCGCAAGCCGCCGCCGCCGGTTTCGACCGTTTCCTGCGCAAGCCGGTGACCGGCGCGATGCTCGGCGAAGCGATCGATCTGGTGAATCCGCGTCCGGCCGCAAGTCAGGGCGGCATCGAGCCGCGATCGGGGCCGGCGTAACGTGTCGAACATCACGGCCGGCGCATCGTGCGCCGGCATCCGAACGGCGCGGCAAGACGTCGCGAACCGTCCGCGCTTGCGCAAATACACAACGAGTGCGTATGCGTTCGGAGCAGTCGCAGCGATCGCGTAGATGCCGCGCGTGATTTTCATCACGCAAGGCCAATCGCCTATGTGCCAAAGCGCCCGTTTCCGCGAGTTCGCTGCACAAGCGCACTTGCGCATCGCATCGGCGCGACTAGCGTGGCCCCGACATCGAAGCATTGGAGTCCGATGTCCGTGCGCGGTCAGCGCACGTCACCCATCACATTCGGAAGGTGAACTATGGAACGGACCAAATCCGCGCTTATCGCGCTGCTCGCTGTAGTGGCTGCATCCACCGCGTTATCGGCCGGCGCTGCCGGCGGCAAAGGCCTGACCTGGCGCAAGGTCACGCATCTGAACATCGGCGTCGACCACATCGGTTGCGGCTACAGCAACGGCGCGAACGAATGCGAGCCTTATGTCGGCGACACCGTGTGCTCGACCCGCTTGCCGGTGCTGTGCGTGAAAGAAGACGGCTCGCCGGTGCCGGCCGGCGTCACCACGGATTTTTATAATTCGTGGGGACGCGGCAACATCGCCTTGACCCGCGCGGTGCGCGGCGATTCGCTGACCAGTCTGGCCGACGCCAACGCGGTGTGCCGCGCCGAACTGGGCCCGGGCTACAAGATCGCCGGCCACGGCCACTTCAGCTGGTACGGCTACGCCTACGGCAATATCGACAGCACCACCCGCTTCTGGGCCTACATCGACAGCCAGCCGGGCAATTGCTGGAATCCCTAAGCGAGATTGATCGTGCGAACCACCCTTCTCCCGTTGTCGGGAGAAGGGTGTCGGCGACAGCGCATCGCTCAGGGCAATCGGGTCACGGTGATGTCGTCGTGATAGACCCGCCGCGTCAGCGCCGCGGCCGGGAATTGCTCCGAATCGGGCCGGTACAAACCCCATTGAATGGTTCCGGCGGTGCCGGCATAGGCCGGATTGAAGGTCGGGAACGCGGTTTCTTCCGCCTTGCGCACGTAGTCGGCCTGATCGTCCAGGCGCACCTCGGCGGTGAAGCGGCCGCTGGCGTCCTTGGCCCAGACGATGTCGAATCTGAAGTCGATCCAGCGGTTGTTGTGTAGGCGCACGTCGTCAACCAGCAGCGCCTGCTTGTTGGCGTAGCGCAATACCATCTGATTGCGCCTGACCCCGATCATGATGTCGGGACCGCCGTTGAAATGCTTGAACTGCCACAGGATGTCGATGGGCGCCGAGCCCGAAGTGGGCAGCCACGGCTCCCAGTCCTTGAGCATCAGGCTGAAGGTGTACAGGCGATGCTGGCCGGGCGCGTACTGACCGGGTCGGGTTCCGCCGACGGCGACCGGTCCGGCCGTGCTTTCGCTGCGCGGCGCGCCGAAAGAAACATAGTCCGGATTGCGCAGCGTGACCTTGTGCGCGATGGCGAAGCGGCCCGAGCGCGGCTTGTCGCTGACCATGCTGGCCGCATCGGCGGCGGGCGCTTCGGTGCCGATCAATCGGGGAATGCCCGAATCCTGCGTGCCGGTTTCGTAGTCGATATGCAGCAGCGTGGTCTGCGCCGGAACCGCCGGCGCTGCGAGGATCGCGGCCAGTGCGGCGGCGTGGACGGCATGGGTT
This sequence comes from Lysobacter sp. TAB13, assembly GCF_052113885.1. Lineage (NCBI taxonomy): Bacteria > Pseudomonadati > Pseudomonadota > Gammaproteobacteria > Lysobacterales > Lysobacteraceae > Lysobacter > Lysobacter sp. TAB13. The sequence goes on from NZ_JBFRDR010000008.1 coordinate 44,906, forward strand.
CGGATCGATGACATCGAGCGGCTCCGGTCGGGTGACCGCCGCATGGTACGAGAAAAAAAACCGGCGAGATCGCCGGTTTTTTTCGGGCTAATCGTGATTGCGCTCAGCGCGCGCTTAATGTGTGCACTGCATCTACCAAGACTGCGACATGCTCGGGCGACATGTCCGGCGACATGCCATGACCGAGGTTGAACACATGGCCTTCGCGCGAGCCCCCGTTGCCGTCGCGGTAATCGTCGAGCGCACGTCCGACTTCGGCGCGGATCGCTTCGGGCGAGGCGTACAGCGTTACCGGATCGAGATTGCCCTGCAGTGCCACGCGCGAACCGATGCGGCGCGCGGCTTCGCCCAGGCCGATGGTCCAGTCCACGCCGACCGCTTCCGCACCGCTGCCGGCGAGTTCTTCCAGGTACGGATCGTTGCCCTTGCCGAACAGGATCAGCGGCGCGCGCGCCTCGCCTTCGCCGCGCGAAAGTTCCGCGGCGATGCGCTGCAGATAGCGCAGCGAGAACTCACGGTACATGGACGGCGACAGCACGCCGCCCCAGGTGTCGAACACCTGCAGCGCCTGCGCGCCGGCGGCGTGCTGGGCCTTGAGGTAGGCGATCACCGCGTCGGTGACCACGCTCAGCAGGCGATGCATCGCCGCCGGATCGTTGAGCGCGAGCGCCTTGACCTTGGAATAGTTGTCGCTGCCGCCGCCTTCGACCATGTAGCAGGCCAGCGTCCACGGGCTGCCGGAGAAACCGATCAGCGGCACCGAGCCGTTCAACTCGCGGCGGATGGTGCGTACTGCATCCATCACATAGCGCAGCTCGGTTTCCATGTCGGGCACGGCCAGCCTGGCGATGTCGGCGGCGCTGCGGATCGGGCGTTCGAACTTGGGGCCTTCGCCGTCGGCGAAATACAGGCCCAGGCCCATCGCATCGGGCACGGTGAGGATGTCGGAGAACAGGATCGCCGCGTCCAGCGGAAACCGGCGCAGCGGCTGCAGGGTGACTTCGCAGGCCAGCTCGGGATTCTTCGCCAGGTTGAGGAAGCTGCCGGCCTGGGCGCGGGTGGCGCGGTATTCGGGCAGGTAGCGGCCGGCCTGGCGCATCAGCCACACGGGGGTGCGGTCGACGGGCTGGCGGCGCAGGGCGCGCAGGAAACGATCGTTGGTCAGGATTGGGCTGGACATGGATAACCGTGGCGGGTGAGCGCCATCAATGGGGAAGGGGTTGGAATGGGGGTGGGCTCAGGGATGGAGCGAAGAGCGAAGAGCGAAGAGCGAATCCCCCCTGGCCCCCCTTTTTCAAAGGGGGGAACCCGGTAGGCGGGTTCTATGCGGCTTGTTGTTGCGCGGGTTTGCCGAAGCGACGTGTTTGCAGCAGCGACATCCCGACACGATGCATTCCCCCCTTTGAAAAAGGGGGGGCAGGGGGGATTCGCTCTTCCCGCCCAAGCCGGGCACCCCAGCCAACGCATCATCGCGGCGCTTCGGCGCCCTGACTGAGCATCAGCGGGAATCGGCCGAAGCGATGTGCTCGCGGCAGCGACATCCCTGCACGACGCATTCCCCCCTTTGAAAAAGGGGGGGCAGGGGGGATTCGCTCTTCCCGCCCAAGCCGGGCGCCCCAGCCAACGCTTCATCGCGGCGCTTCGGCGCCCTGACTGAACATCAGCTGGAACCCGCGCTTGAGCTGCTGGTCCCGCGCATGTTCCAGCGCCGCCAGGGCGCTGTCGTGGTCCATGAACTGCTCGCGCCGGACCGTGCTGCGGCCGCCGATCTGACCGGTTTCGCGCACCAGCGCCCAGCCGCCGAGCAAGTCGGGCTGCAGCATCAGTTGCACGAAGCGCGGGGCTTCGCGGCCGTCGGGCCGTTGTTGGAGAAGTAGGCGCACCGGACGATTGTAGCGGCTGCCGGGGCGCGGCCGGGTGGGCGCGATGTCGCGGTCCGCACGCCGCTGCGTTGCAGCCACGGGGCTGGCCGCGGTCGGTTCGGGCCGTTCCGCGGGCCTGTCGGCCCGGCGAGCGGCACGGCGGCCGCGCCGCGCGCGCCCTCAAGCGCCGCGAAAGCCGCGCCGATAAGCCGAAGGCGAGGTGCCCAGCCGCGCCGAGAAGTGCTGGCGCAGCGAGGCCGCGGTGCCGAAGCCGGTGTCGGCGGCGATCGCGTCCAGGCCGTGATCGCTGGTTTCCAGCAGCCGTTGCGCGCGCGCCAGCCGTTGCCCCGCCAGCCATTCGCCGACCGTGGTGCCGGTGCTGTCGCGAAAGCGGCGGGTGAAGGTGCGCCGGCTCATCAGGGCGCGCTCGGCCAGCGCGTCCAGGCTGTGCGGCTGATCCAGATGCGCCAGCGCCCAGGCCAGCACCGCGGCCAGACGGTCGTCCTGCGCCGAGGCCGGCAGCGGTTGTTCGATGTATTGCGCCTGCCCGCCCTGTCGGTGCGGCGCGACTACCAGCCGGCGCGCGACGCGGTTGGCGATCTCCGCGCCATGACGGCGCCGCAACAGGTGCAGGCAGCAGTCCAGCGCGGCGGCGGTGCCGGCCGAAGTGGTGATGCGGCCGTCGTCCACATACAGCACATCGCGCTGCAGTTGCACCTGCGGATAGCGCGCGGCGAAGTGCTCGCTCCAACTCCAGTGCGTGGTCGCGCGGCGGCCGTCGAGCAGTCCGGCCTGCGCCAGGACATACGCGCCCAGGCACAGGCCGACGATCTGCGCGCCGCGGTCGTGGGCGCGGCGCAGCGCCTTGAGCAAGGGCTCGGGCGCGCGTTCGTCGGCATCGCGCCACGACGGCACGATCACCGTGTCGGCCCAGCTCAGCGTCTTCAGCCCATACGCGGCGCCGATGCTGAAACCGGCGCGGGTGCGGATCGGCCCGGGCTCGGTCGCACACACGCGCAGCTCGAACGGCGGCAGGTCGAGCTCGCCGCGGTCCTCGAACACCAGGCAGGGCACGGACAGGTGGAAGGGGCTGATGCGGTCGAAAGCGACCACCGCCAGGCGGGCCAGAGGGGTGTCGGTGTTCATGGCCCGATTCTATCGAATATTGTCGTTAGGGTCACTGTCGCCAGAACCGGGCGAGGCCAACAATGGCCTCACTTTCCAGCCCACACCTACGGAGTCCGCCATGAGCCACATCACGCAAAAACGCGCCCTGGTCGTCATCGACGTGCAGAACGATTACTTCGCCGACGGCCTGCCGATCGAGTACCCGCCGGTCGGCCGCACCCTGCCCAACGTCGGCCGCGCGATGGACGCCGCGCGCGCCGCCGGCATTCCGGTGGTGGTGGTGCAGAACACCGCGCCCGCCGGCACTCCGGTGTTCGACAAGGGCCGTCCGGGTTGGGAACTCAACGAAGTCGTCGCCTCGCGGCCGCGCGATCACTACATCGAGAAGAACCTGCCCAGCGTCTTCGCCGGCACCGACTTCAACGACTGGCTGCAGCGCAACGGCATCGACACGATCAGCGTGATCGGCTACATGACCCACAACTGCGACGCTTCGACCGTGTTCGAAGCCGCGCACCTGGGCTATCACGTCGAGTTCCTCAACGACGCCACCGGCTCGCTGTCCTACGAGAACAGCGCCGGCCACGTCACCGCGGAGGAAATCCATCGCGTCTTCAGCGTGGTGTTCCAAAGCCGCTTCGCCGCGGTCGCCAGCACCGAGGAATGGATCGCCGCGGTACGCGAAGGCGCCACGCTGCAGATCGACAATCCCTACGCTTCGAACCAGCGCGCGCGGGCGCGGGCCAAGGCCGCGGCCTGAGCCTTCGGCAATCGCCGTCCGCATCGGCCCGATGCGGGCAGCACGCACGGCCGGCGCTCATCGAGCCGGCCGTGGCGATCAGAAATTCGCGGAGTTCTTCAGCTTGACCTCCTGGACCCAGGTGCCGAAGCCGGTCTCCAGGTGCACTATGTCTCCGAGCAACTGCCCGCCGAGCGCCTCGGCTTTGACGAAGACCGAGCCGTTGTTGTATTCGTCGATCTGATACTCCGGGCGGCCGCGCACCACCACGCGCGTGGCGTTCACGAACTGCAGTCCGGTCAGCACGATGTTCCACTGACTGCGATCCATGTCCAAGGTGGCGTAGGCCGAATTGCCGTACACACCGCCGTTGACGTAGTTCAGCACCGCATGCCTGATCGAATCGGTCAGCACGGTCCAGCTGATGCCGAAGATCACCGTGCTGATGCGCGCGTTGGGGTAGTTGCCGAAGCGCTCGTACGCGGTCTGCGCGGCGACCTCGGGAATGTCGGTGGGATCGAAGTGCTTGTCGAGGAATTCGAATTGATTGGCCACGATCGGATCCTTGCTGGTTGGGGTGGAAGCGGCTGAAGCGGCGGTCGTCGAGGCGGGCGCGGCCGGCGCGCCGGACCCGCGTGCCTGCCGGGTCGCCGCGCCTTGCAAAAGCAGCAGATGAAGCGGGTTCAAGGCCATGCGTCGCGAGTCCCCGGTGTGGTCGGTGCATGGCGGAAGAACGAGGCGGTGCGGCTGGTGTGAAGCGCGTTGTGGTTACGGCCATCGCCGCCGATCGATCGCGGCCGCGCTGGATTCACAAGCGCCGTCGGGCCGCGTTGGATGCAGTGACGCGCAGGTTCGCTGTCGATGGCTTGCGCCGACTGTCCATCCCCAGGAGCCCGACCCATGCCGGTACTGACCAACGCGCAGTTGCAAGGACTCGCCGCAGAAGAACTCGATGCCGGCACCGAAATCGATCCGGACTGGCCCGATCCGTATCCCGAGTCGCCGTGCTGGGGCTTCGCCCTGTTCGGCGGCCCCGGCGGTCTGGCCGCCAACACGCCGCCGACGATCTTCGAGCAGGCCATCACGTTCAACGACGCCGGCATCATGACCGGCATGAATCCCGATTTCGTGGCGTGGGTGCACGACACCTTCGACAACGCCGCCGCCGATGCCCAGGCGCAGGCGTTCGCGGATAACTTCCAGGAAGCGTTCATCGATCTCGACGACGGGGCGCAGGAAGCCTGCACCGGCGCGTTGGCGCGCTTGAGCATGGTTCTCGCCGGGTTGACGTTATCGGACGAAAACGGCACCGCGCCGACGCGCTACGCGATCGTGATGGCGTCCGACCATTGGTACACCTGGGAGCATTGGGCCTTGAGCATCGCGAACAATGTCGGCCAGCCCGACTACCCGCAGGTGCAGTACGTCCAACGCGATGCCGGCATCAATCCGGTCAATACGCGTTGCGGCCTGGTGTGGGGCAATCATCCGATCCTGACCACGGTGTACGTGACCGAGTTGCAGGACGGGCATATCGAGTATCTGCGGCACGCGGCCGGCTGGCCGGACTGACACCGGCGCGCGCCGCGCGCGGCGGGGCGGCGATGCGGCGAGCGGTGGTACGCGCTCGCCGCATCGGTGGCGCCTCAGGCGGCGAGCACCGTCAGCACATCTTCATCGGGCACGCCCGACACGATCCGCGCCGCGCCAGCGCGGTCCCACAGCACGAAGCGCAAGCCCGCGGCATCGGCCTTCTTGTCCAGGCGCATGCGCGCGAGCAGCGCCTGCGGCGGCAATCCGGGCGGAATCGCGGTCGGCAGGCCCAGGCGTTGCAGCAGACGTTGCAGACGCTCGGCATCGGCGAGGCTGGCGCGACCCAGCGCGGCGGACAACCGCGCGGCCAGCACCATGCCGACTGCGACCGCTTCGCCGTGATTGAGGCCGTCGCCGCTGGTGCCGGCGTAGCCTTGTTCGGTTTCGATGGCGTGGCCGAAGGTGTGGCCGAAGTTGAGCATGGCGCGATCGCCGCGTTCGAACGGATCGCGCGCCACCACTTCGGCCTTGTACGCGCAGCTGCGCGCGATCGCCTCGGCCAGGGCGTCGTCGTCGCGGGCGAGCAGAGCGTCGGCGTGCGCTTCCAGCCAGTCGAGGAAGGTCGCGTCGAAGATCGCGCCGTACTTGACCACTTCGGCCAGTCCGGCGCGCAGTTCGCGCTCGGGCAGGCTGCGCAGCGCGGCGGTGTCGGCGATCACCGCGCGCGGCGGGTGGAAGGCGCCGACCAGATTCTTGCCGCTTGGCAGATCGACCGCGGTCTTTCCGCCGACCGAGGAGTCGACCATCGCCAGCAACGTGGTCGGCAACTGTACGCAATCGATCCCGCGCATCCAGCAGGCCGCGGCGAAGCCGGCGAGATCGCCGATCACCCCGCCGCCCAGCGCGATCACGGTCGCGTCGCGGGTCGCGCCCAGCGCGGCCAGCGCGTGCAGGCATTCGCCGAAGCGGGCCAGGGTTTTTTCGTGCTCGCCCGGCGGCATCACGAACCGCGCCAGGGTCAGGCCCGGCCTGGCCGCGCGCAAGGTCGCCTCCACGCCGTCGAGATACAGCGGCGCGACGTTGCCGTCGCTGACGATCAACGCATGGCGTCCGCGCAAGGGCTTGCCCAGGCGTGCGCCGTCTTCGAGCAGGCCGGGGCCGATCTCGATGCTGTAGCCGTTCTCGCCGGCGACCTCGACCTTACGTACCGCGCTCATGCATTGACTCCGGACACAGAAGAAGACGGCGGCGGACGCCGCCAGTGAAGATCGAGTTCGAGCGCCAGCCTGAGCGCGGCGTCGGCGGCGCTCATGGCGCCGGTGTCGAAGCGCAGATCGGCGACCTGCGCGTACAGCGGCGCGCGCGTGAGCGCCAGTTGCTGCAGCACCTGCTCGCGATCGCCGCGGGCCAGCAGCGGGCGGCTGCGGTCCAGCGCCAGGCGTTCGAGCTGCTGCTCCACGCTGACCAGCAGTTGCACGACATAGCCGCGCTCGCGCAGCAGGCGCCGGTTGTCCTCGGCCAGCACCGCGCCGCCGCCGGTCGCCAGCAGCAGGCCGTCGTTGGCCAGCAGCTCGGCCAGCACCGCGCTTTCGCGGGCGCGGAAACCGGCTTCGCCTTCGTGCTCGAAGATCGCCGCGACGCTGGCGCCGGTGCGTTGCTCGATTTCGCGGTCGGCATCGAGCAGGCGCAGGCCGAAGCGTTCGGCCAGGCGCTTGCCGATGCAGGTTTTGCCGGCCCCCATCGGGCCGACCAGGATCAGATTGCTGGCCGGATTCATGCGCCGATTGTAGGGCACGCGGCGCCCGCGCTTGCGTGGCCTTAACGCGGCCGCGCCTAGGCTCAGGGCCACGTCGCCGCGCGTTCGGCGCCGGACCTGCGCGCCGCCGCCACGGCGGCGCCTCACTTATCCCTGTTTCGCAAGGAGAAAGCCCATGTCGGTCGCCAAGGTCATCGAACTCACCACCTCTTCCAGCACCGGCATCGAGGACGCTGTGAAGTCCGGCCTGGCCAAGTGCGCCGAGTCGGTCAAGAACATCCAGGGCGCCTGGGTCAACGAGATCAAGGTCGTCACCGACGAGAACGGTAACATCCGCGAATGGCGGGTCAACCTGAAGGTCACCTTCGTGGTGAAGTGAGGGGGGAGCTCATGCCGGTCGGGCCGGGCGTTGAATGGCCCGGCCCGCGGCGGGGTGGGCATTCTCTATTACGCACAGGATGAAGACTTTGCGGCGGGAGAATTAGCCTTCCGAAAGACCGTGGAGCCAAAAGACTCCGCATTCAATCGTAGGCAGATCAATGGTTTGGGTCGATAGACTCAAATTAGCGAGCCGTACCCGCATTGATTCGGCATTCCGCGGGAAAACCGCTGCTGCTCATAGACTCCACGGCAATCCGTCGGCCATTCCCTCGCGAAGCAAGATGGAACGCTCCGCATATATAAACTTTCGGCGGCGGCCTGGATTCTACCTGCGAACGAAGCGCCATTTCGTAGAAGCGCGCATAGTCTGAGCGCGTAGACGTGTCAGACGATTCGAGCGAAATTCCCGCGTCTTTAGCGGAGCAATCGATTAGCTCCATGCCGTGAGGATGGGCGCGAATGCATGCGGCTACCGCGATATGTTTTTGATCCAGCAAACGTCCATCGCGTGCCAAAGTCTCGAGCTGGGCTTGCGCATATGCCTTGTTAGAGCCGTAACCACACGAGCCAAGGCATATCGCGCCCGCGACCAAAATGCCTGATAGCTTTAGTTGCCGGATGACATTCATGGGCCGCATCCAATACGGCACTCGTCGTGTACGGAGCTGGCGGCCCGAGCATCGATTTTTCCCATATCAAAGCCTCCTCCTCGAGTCCGATGTTCAATCGCGCCGACGGCTTTCAGACCGGCCTGCCCCAGCCCCCGACACAATTACCCGCCGCTGCCGATCCAGATCCACCGTCCAGTCGGCGATGTCCGGCAGCCGCGCCAAGGCCTGCCGGCTGACCCGTTCGAACAGGCGCACGAAGCGCTCGACCTGGGCGCGGTTCATCGCCTGCGCCTGCGGCCGGCGCGCCTGCAGCGTTTGTTCCTGTTGCCAGCGCCACTCCAGCACGATGTCGAAGCCGGGCGGGCGCAGGAACAGCATGCGCCGCAGGCGCGACCACAACGCGGGGTAGTCCTGGGCGAGGGCGCGATTGCAGTAGCCGCGCCACATGCCGTGCGGATCTTGCTCGCGCTCCAGCGCGTTGACCGGCGCGCGCAGTTCGGCCTCGTCCTGGGCCGGAGTGCCCAGGAACCAGCCTTCGAACACGGTCAGATCGACCGCTTCGGCGCGCGCCCAGCGCGACGGCGGCAGGCGCGTGTCGCGCAGCTTGTCGAAGCGCGGCAGGCGCACGGCGTGGCCGTCGCGCAGGCGGTCGAGCACGTCGCAGGCCAGGGCGACCTCGTGGGTGCCGGGCGGCCCGCGCGTGGTCAGCAGCGGATGCACGTGCCGGCCCAGTCGCAGGCGCTCGCGCCGGCCCAGGTAGAAATCGTCGATCGACAGTACCGCCGTGCGCAGGCCGCGTGCGCGCGCCGCCGCCGCGAGTTGCGCGGCCAGCGTCGATTTGCCGCTGCCTTGCAGTCCGCTGATCGCGTAGACGCGGGTGTCGGCGGCGAGCGCGTCGTCGAGCACGCGGGCGACGAAATCCGCATCGAAGCCGCCCGTGCGCGCGGGCTCGGGCGCGGCGGATTTGCCGATTGCGGCGGACGGATGCGGACGCGGCGACATGGGATCACAATAGCGCAATGAACCCGACCGCCCCCCTCCTCGACGAAGCCCTCGCCACTTTCGACGCGCTGTTCGAACAAGCGCATGCCGCCGGCGAGCCCGATCCGACCGCGATGAGCATCGCCACCGCCTCGCTCGACGCGCGGCCGTCGCTGCGCACGGTGCTGCTGAAGGCGCACGACGCGCGCGGTTTCGTCTTCTACACCCACTTGGATGGCCGCAAGGGCCGCGAGTTGCAGGCCAATCCGCATGCGGCGCTGTTGTTCCACTGGCCGCGCGTGCGCCACGGCGTGCAGGTGCGGATCGAAGGCGCGGTGGAAATCGTCGGCGACGCCGAGGCCGACGCCTACTTCGCCACCCGCGCGCGCGGCAGCCAGCTGGGCGCGTGGGCGTCGAAGCAATCGGAGACCTTGCCCGATCACGCCAGCTTCGAGCAGCGTCTGGCCGAGGTCGAGGCGAAATTCGAAGGCCGCGAAGTGACCCGGCCGCCGCGCTGGACTGGGCTGCGCGTGCGCGCGGACAAGATCGAGTTCTGGTACGGCGCCGATTTCCGCCTGCACGAGCGCTGGCTGTACGAATGCGATCGCGCCGGCGAATGGTCGAAGCGGATGCTGTATCCGTGAGCGAAACCTGGCTCGTGCGCGCGGCGGCGCGGGCCGATCTGCAGGCGTGGGCGCGATTGCGACAGGCCTTGTGGCCGGATGAAGATCCGTCGCGGCACACCGACGATATCGAAGCAATGCTGGCGCGCAGCGAACGCTTCGCCGCGTTCGTGGCGGTCGATGAGGGCGGCGAGTTGTTCGGTTTCGCCGAGGCCAGCCTGCGCACGGATTACGTCAACGGCACCGACAGTTCGCCGGTCGCGTTTCTTGAAGGTTGGTATGTGCGGCCGCTGCGACAGCATCGCGGCGTCGGCCGCGCCTTGATCGACGCGGTTGCGGCCTGGGCGCGCGAGCGCGGCTGCAGCGAACTGGCCTCGGACGCCTTGCTCGACAACCCGCAGGCGCATCGGGCGCATGAGGGTTGCGGGTTCGAGGAGACCGAGCGGGTGGTGTATTTCCGCCGCTCGCTGATCTGAGCCGAAGCCCGGCCGCCGCTCAACGTTCGCGCTTGTACCAGAACGCCTCGTTGATGCGCGCCATGCCGGCGCGTTCGTAGAAACCGACCGCTTCCGGCACCGACGCCAGAATCAGACTGACCGTGGGCCCGAGTTGGCGCCGGGTTTCATCGAGCAGGCCCTTGCCGATGCCCAGGCCTTGCGCGCGCGGCGACACCGCCAGTTCCGACAGGTAACACGACCAGGAAAAATCCGTGAAGCAGCGCGCCACGCCGATCAGTTCGCCGTCGCCGCGCCGCGCGGTCACGATCAGGTTGGCGTTGTCGAGCATGGTTTGCAGACGCGGCAGATCGTCCACCGGCCGGATCGCGCCGAGGCCGGAATCGACCAGCACGCGTTGGAAATCGGCGACCGCTATGGTGGCTTCGCGGGTATAGACGACAGCGTCGGTTGGGTTCATGCGCGGCACGATCGCATCGCGGCGGGGACGATACAACTGCGGTTCGCCCCAGGTTCGGGGCGAGCTTCTTTTGTGGGAGAGGGTTTTTGTGGGAGGGGCTTCAGCCCCGATGCCTTTCGATCCGTCGCGGTGATCTGGCCGAAGAGCATCGGGGCTGAAGCCCCTCCTACAAAAGACCTCGTGGCGGCGCTTGGCGGGAGTGATCGGCCAGCGGGCCGGATCAATGAACTCTGTGCGCTCGCTCGACGAATGCGGGAGGTTTGTTGTGGGAGGGGCTTCAGCCCCGATGCCTTTCGATCCGCCGCAGTGATCTGGCCGAAGAGCCTCGGGGCTGAAGCCCCTCCCACAAAAGACCTTGTGGCGGCGCTTGGCGGAAGTGATCGGCCAGCGGGCAGGATCAATGAACTCTGTGCTCTCGCTCGACGAATGCAGGAGGTTTGTTGTGGGAGGGGCTTTAGCCCCGATGCTTTTCGATCCGGCGCGATGATCTGGCCGAAGAGCATCGGGGCTGAAGCCCCTCCTACAAAAGACTTCGGGGCAACGCTCGCAAGCGGCCTGTCGGCCGGATGACGAACTAACGCGCCGCGCTCTCCCCATGTCGCCGTGCCGCCCAGCCTTGGATCACATCGCCCAACGCATCCAGCCCCGCGGTCAGCGCCGCAGGTCCGGGCTGCAGGATGATCGGCGACTTGATCTCATGCAGTTCGCCGTCGCGCACCGCCGGCACGGCGTCCCAGCCCGGACGCGCGATGACTTGTTCGGGACGGAATTTTTTCCCGCACCAACTGCCCAGGATCAGATCCGGCGCGCGACGCACCACTTCCAGCGGATCGGCCAGGATGCGGTCGCGCGCCAGCGACATCGCCGCGTGCTCGGGAAACACGTCGTCGCCGCCGGCGATGCCGACCAACTCCGACACCCAGCGGATGCCGGTGATCTGCGGCGTGTCCCATTCTTCGAAATACACTCGCGGCCGCCGCGGCAGCGCGGCGGCGCGTTCGCGCGCAACAGCGATGCGGCGTTCCAGGTCGGCGGCCAGTTCCGCCGCGCGATCGCCGGCGCCGACCAGCGCGCCGAGGCGGCGCACGTAATCGACGATGCCCTCGACGCTGCGGTGATTGCTGATCCACACCTCGATGCCGTGCTTGATCAACTCGCTGGCGATCTCGGCCTGGATGTCGGAAAAACCCACGACGAAGTCGGGTTTCAGCTTGAGGATTTCGCCGATCTTGGCGCTGGTGAAGGCGCTGACCTTGGGCTTTTCCTTGCGCGCGATCGCCGGGCGCACGGTGAAGCCGCTGATGCCGACGATGCGGTGCTGCTCGCCGAGCAGGTACAAGGTCTCGGTGGGTTCCTCGGTGAGGCAGACGATGCGTTGCGGGCCCATGAATCCAACGGCTGACGGCGGGAGGGGGATTGTCGGCCAGCGAGCGGGCAAGCGCGAGCGAGAACGGGCGCCTGGATCGCGCAATTTCGCCGCAGCGCAGCAATTCCGGGGCCTAATTCAGCTTCGCCGAGCCCCATTCATATCTCGAAGTCACAATTCGCGCGGCTATGGTGCAGCGCGGCGTGTGTGTTCCATACCCGTTCGTACAGTCGAGGCGTCGGGCTGCCGACGTCCACACACGATCGGGAGGGATCATGTCGCGACTCCATCTGGGCCGCCTGCTCGGCGCGCCGTTGCTGCTGGCGGTATTGCTGTGCGCCAGCGCGTTCCCCGCGTCGGCCGACGACTACACCAAGACCCGCTACCCGGTGGTGCTGGTGCACGGCCTGTTCGGCTTCGACGCCATCGGCGGCGTTTACGACTACTGGTTCGGCATCCCGCAGGCTTTGCGCTCCGGCGGCGCCAAGGTCTACGTCGCTCAGGTCACCGCGGCCAACTCGAATGAAGTGCGCGGCGAAGAACTGATCGATCAGCTCGAAACCCTGCAGGCCCTGCACGGCTACAGCAAGTTCAATCTGATCGGCCACAGCCAGGGCGGCCCGACCGCGCGCTATGTCGCCTCGGTGCGTCCGGATCTGGTCGCGTCGATGACCTCGGTCGGCTCGCCGCACGCCGGCAGCAAGGTCGCCGATTTCGTCGGCACCACGCTGCCTGAAGGCTCGCCGTTGCGGCCGCTGGTGGCCTCATTCGTCAATGCCTTCGCCGATCTGATCGGACTGTTGTCGGGCAGCAACAACAGCCAGGACTCGCTGGCGGCGCTCAAGGCGCTCGACAGCGCCGGCGCGGCGCGCTTCAACGCGCGCTATCCACAAGGCAAGCCGGCCACGGCCTGCGGCGCGGGCGCGGCCAAGGTCAACGGCATCGCCTACTACTCCTTCGGCGGTACGTCGAACTCGACGAATTTCTTCGACGGCTCCGACCTGGCGATGATCGCCGGCGGCCTGTTGTTCGGCGGCGAAGCCAACGACGGCCTGGTCGGTCGCTGTTCCTCGCACTGGGGCCAGGTGATCCGCGACGACTACGGCTGGAACCATCTCGACGAGGTCAACCAGATCGCCGGCCTGCGCGGCGTTTTCAGCTCGAACCCGACCAGCGTCTACCGCGCGCAGGTCAACCGGCTCAAGAACACGGGCCTGTAAGCCATGCGCTCGGCCGCATCGATCTTCGCGATGGCCTGCGCTGCGGCGCTGGCGATCGCGGCAATCTTCGCGGTCGGGCATTGGTTCGAAACGCCGCGGCTGTGGGCAGCGCCGGTGGTCAGCAGCGGGCCGGCCGGGCGCATCTCCGATCCCGACCTCGGCGGCGACCGCAACGCCGTCGCCGATCCGGCCGCTGTCGCCGCCGCGGGCGATTCGCTGCGCGATACCGACGTGGACGGCGCGGTGCGCCTGGACGCGCAAGGCCAGCCGGTTCCGGATCGCGAGCTGCGCCGCCTGTTCGATTACTTCCTGAGCCGCAGCGGCGAGCAGTCGCCCGAAGCGATCCGCTCGGCTTTGCTCGAACACCTGCAATCGCGGCTGGCGCCACCGGCATTGGCGACGGTGCTGGCGTGGTTCGACGCGTACCTGCTGCTGGAACACGATTCGCTGACGCTGGCGCAGGCCGGCGACGACCGCGAAAGCACTTTCGCGCGGGTGCGCTCGCTGCGCCGCGAGCGCCTGGGCAAAGCCCTGGCCGATGCCTGGTACGCCGAAGAAGAGCGCGCCTTCGAACTGGCCGATGCGCGCAGCAAACTGTTGGCCGAGCGCGGCTTGAGCGAGGCCGAACGCAACCGGCGCCTGGCCGAACTCAACGCCATGTCGGCCGATGCGATGCCGCAGGCGGCGCAGTTGGACGCGGCGCTGCGGCAGAACCGCGAGTTCGAACTCGCCGGCGTCGATGCCGCCACGCGTTACGCCGAGCGCGAAGCGCAGTTCGGCGCGCAGGCCGCGCAGCGCCTGGGCGAACTGGATCAGCGCCGCGCGCAATGGCAACTGCGGCTGCGCAGTTATGCCGCGCAGCGCCAGAGCGTGCTCGCCGACAATGCGCTCAGCCAGAGGCAGCGTCAGCAGCGGCTGGACGCGCTGCTCGCGCGCTTCGACGCCAACGAACAACGGCGGGTGGATGCGTTGACGCGCAACGGAAAGCTGCCGGGGCAGTGAGCCGGGGGCGGCTTAGAAGAAATCCCGGTTGAATTGCGCCGGATAGATGCCGTGGTTGTTCGACGCCTTCACCTGGAAACGCAGGGTATCCGGCGGCGACACCGTGGCCGTGCCGACGTAATCGATCGAGTCGCCGTCGCGCACTTCGCGCATCGCGATCTCCTGCTTGCGGCCGAGCAGGTCGGTGACGAGCACCTGCACTTTGTCCAGGGGTACCGACGTGGCGGCGGCGTCTTCGCCGAAACGCGCGGCGATGACGATCAGCACGGTGCGCGCGTTACGCTCGGCGCCGTAGCGCTGCACGATCTGCGCCGGCAGTTTGTCGGTCTGGATCGCGCTGATGTTCATGACCACATCGCCGATGCGCACCGCTTCGTTGCTGGTGGTGTGGCCGCCTTGTGGCGACGGCGTCGAGGCTTCGCGTCCGCAGCCGCTCAGCAGCGCGGCCGCGCACAGCATCGATGCCAATAGGCGCCGCGTCGTCATTCGTTCGCCGCCGACAATTGCCGGCCGCGCTCGGTGGCCGCGGCGATCGCGCGATCGACCAGGGCGCGGAAGCCGCCGGCTTCGAAGGTTTCGATCGCGGCCTGGGTGGTGCCGCCGGGCGAGGTGACACGCGCGCGCAGCACCTCGGCGGGTTCTTCGCTGCGGGTGAGCATGGTCGCCGCGCCGAACAGCGTCTGCTGGACCAATGCGCGCGCCGCCTCCGCGCTCAGGCCCTGCGCTATGCCGGCCTGCTGCATGGCTTCGGCGAGCAGGAACACATAAGCCGGGCCGCTGCCGGAGACCGCCGTGACCGCGTCCATCTGCGCCTCATCGTCGATGCGCACGGTCGGCCCGACCGCGGCGAGCAGGCCGGCGGCCTGCTCGAATCGCGACGTCGCCGCGGCGTTGGCGTACAGACCGGTGATGCCGACGCCGAGCAGCGCCGGCGTATTGGGCATCGCCCGCACCACCGCGACCTCGCCGCCGAGCCAGCGGTCGAGCTGCCCGGCAGTGATGCCGGCGGCGATGGAAATCGCCAGCGGCCGCTGCGCGCGCGCCTGTGCGGCCAGGGCGGCGCAGACCTCGCGCATCACCTGCGGCTTGACCGCCAGCAGCCACACCGCCGCGCCCTCGGCCGCCGCTTGCGCGTTATCGAAGCAGGCCACGCCGAAATCGCGCTGCAGGTCCGCGCGCAAGGCCTCGACCGGCTCGGCCACGCGGATGTCGGCCGGCGCGAAACCGCGTGCGACCAGGCCGCCGATCAGGCTGCGCGCCATGTTGCCGCCGCCGATGAAGGCGACCGGGCCGGAAGGAAGTGCGGTGGATTCGGACATGTGTGGCCTGGTGGGTTGAAACTCACGCAGGATAACAATCGCTGCGCTGACGTGCGCTTCGATGCGTGGCTGCAACGCGCCCCGTCTGTTCCCGATCCCATTGCTGTTCCCCCTTTGAAAAAGGGGGGCAGGGGGGATTTGCTCTCCGCTCTGAGAAGCAAATCCCCCGGCGCAGCCGCCACGCAGCACATCCACCCAGCGCAGGCGCCAGCCCCCTTTTTCAAAGGGGGCGAATTCCAAAGGGCGAATTCCAGACCCCGGCCTTTGCTGTTCCCCCCTTTGAAAAAGGGGGGCAGGGGGGATTTGCTCTTAGCTCTGAGAAGCAAATCCCCCGGCGCAGCCGCCACGCAGCGCATCCACCCAATGCAGGCGCCAGCCCCCTTTTTCAAAGGGGGCGAATTCTATAGGGGGCGAATTTCAGACCCCGGCCGCTCTAACCCGCGCCCCGAACAACGCTGTCCCGATCCGCACCATTGTCGCCCCTTCAGCAATAGCGACCCGATAGTCGTCGCTCATCCCCATCGACAAGGTATCCACCGCCGCCCCGTACTGAGCCGCCAGCGCATCGAACAGCGCCTTGGCATCGCGGAACGCAGGACGCCGCAACTCCGGGTCGGCATGCGGCGTCGGGATCACCATCACCCCGCGCAGCCGCAACGAAGCCTCGGCCGCGATCGCCGCCGCCAGCGCCGGTACCTCGGCCGGGGCGCAGCCGTGCTTGCTGGCCTCATCGTCGATATTGACCTGGATCAGGATGTTCAACGGCGCCAGCGCCGGCCGCGCCGCGCGATGCCGCGCCAGCGCCGCCGCCAGCTTGGGCCGGTCCACGGTCTGCACCCAGTCGAACAGCGCCGCCGCGTCGGCGGCCTTGTTGGATTGCAGATGACCGATCAGATGCCACTCCAGCGCCCGCCCGGCCGCCGCCGTGGACGCCATCGCCGCATGCTTGGCGACCGCCTCCTGGACGTAGTTCTCGCCGAAGGCCGTTTGACCCTGTAAAGCCAGATTCGCGACAGCGGTCTCATCTTGGGTCTTACTGACCGCAAGCAATCGAGGAACCGGCCTGCCGGCGTCATGCGCCGCGCGCTGCAACTGATGCAAGATGTCGTGCAAGACGTGCTCGTGCACGTGGGGGAATCCTGTGATGAGGGGGCTGGATCGGGCGTGCCGTCCGGGGGCTATACTGCCTCTTGGGGGTGGTTTGGTTCCAGCTTAGAGTTGCATCTGACCACAAAGCGGCTGGGCCCTAGTGGCTGGCTTTTCACGGACCCGGATTACGGGTCCCTGCAGTGCGGGGAGCACGCATGGACATCGCCGAACTTTTGGCGTTCTCGGTTAAGAACAAAGCATCCGACTTGCATCTTTCGGCGGGCCTGCCGCCGATGATCCGCGTCGATGGCGACGTGCGCCGGATCAACATCCCGGCCTTGGACCACAAGCAGGTCCACGCGCTGGTCTACGACATCATGTCGGACAAGCAGCGGCGCGACTTCGAAGAATTCCTCGAGGTCGACTTCTCATTCGAGATCCCCGGCCTGGCGCGTTTCCGCGTCAACGCCTTCAACCAGAACCGCGGCGCCGGCGCCGTGTTCCGTACCATTCCGTCTGAAGTGCTGTCGCTGGAAGACCTGGGCTGCCCGCCGATCTTCCGCCAGCTTATCGAACAGCCGCAGGGGCTGATTTTGGTGACCGGCCCGACCGGCTCGGGCAAATCGACCACGCTCGCGGCGATGATCGATCACATCAACAAGAACGAGTACGCGCACATTCTCTCGGTCGAAGACCCGATCGAATTCGTGCACACCTCGCAGAAGTGCCTGATCAACCAGCGCGAAGTGCATCGCGACACGCACGGCTTCAACGAGGCCCTGCGCTCGGCCCTGCGCGAAGACCCCGACTACATCCTGGTCGGCGAGTTGCGCGACCTGGAAACCATCCGCCTGGCGCTGACCGCGGCGGAAACCGGCCACCTGGTGTTCGGCACCTTGCACACCTCCTCGGCGGCCAAGACCGTCGACCGAATCATCGACGTGTTCCCCTCAGGCGAAAAGCCGATGGTGCGCTCGATGCTGTCGGAGTCGTTGCGCGCGGTGATCTCGCAGGCGCTGCTGAAGAAAGTCGGCGGCGGCCGTACCGCGGCCTGGGAAATCATGGTCGGCATCCCGGCCATCCGTAACCTGATCCGCGAAGACAAGGTCGCGCAGATGTATTCGTCGATCCAGACCGGTCAGGCCCACGGCATGATGACCCTGGACCAGCATCTGCAGGACTTGGTCAAGCGCGGCATGATCCTGCGTCCGCAGGCGCGCGAATACGCCAAGGACAAGCGACTGTTCGAATGACCGACCGCCGGTGGCGCGACTGTCCGCGCCGCCGGTCCGTTCCCGCCGCAGCAGCACGTTGTGCGCACCACATCCCCCGGCTACTACATCGCCGCTTTAAACCTCCCGAGGAGGTAGCCCATGAACAACCCGGCCCCGACCAACCCGACCACCGCCTCCGGTGCGATCGACTTCACTTCCTTCCTCAAGCTGATGGCGCACCAGCGCGCCTCGGACTTGTTCATCACCTCGGGCATGCCCCCGTCGATGAAGGTCCACGGCAAGATCAGCCCGATCACGCAGAACCCGCTGACGCCGCAACAAAGTCGCGATCTCGTGCTCAACGTGATGAACCCGCAGCAGCGCGAAGAGTTCGAAAAGACCCACGAATGCAACTTCGCCATCGGCGTGACCGGCATCGGCCGCTTCCGCGTGAGCTGCTTCTACCAGCGTAATCAGGTCGGCATGGTACTGCGCCGGATCGAAACCAAGATCCCGACCGTGGAAGAGCTGAACCTGCCGCCGATCATCAAGACGCTGGCGATGACCAAGCGCGGCATCATCCTGTTCGTCGGCGCGACCGGCACCGGTAAATCGACCTCGCTGGCGGCGATGATCGGCTACCGCAATCTGAATTCGACCGGCCACATCATCACCATCGAAGACCCGATCGAATTCGTCCATCGCCACGAGGGCTGCATCATCACCCAGCGCGAAGTCGGCATCGACACCGACAGCTGGGAAGCCGCGCTCAAGAACACCCTGCGCCAGGCGCCGGACGTGATCATGATCGGCGAAATCCGCACCCGCGAAGGCATGGACCACGCCATCGCCTTCGCCGAAACCGGCCACCTGGTGCTGTGCACCCTGCATGCCAACAACGCCAACCAGGCGATGGACCGCATGATCAACTTCTTCCCCGAAGAGCGCCGCAACCAGTTGCTGATGGACTTGTCGCTGAACCTCAAGGGCGTGGTCGCCCAGCAGCTGATCCCGACCCCCGACGGCAAGGGCCGCCGCGTGGCGATGGAAATCCTGCTCGGCACCCCGCTGGCGCAGGACTACATCCGCGACGGCGAGATCCACAAGCTCAAGGAGCTGATGAAGGAATCCGTGCAGCTCGGCATGAAGACCTTCGACCAGGCCCTGTTCGAGCTGTATCAGGCCGGCGAGATCAGCTACGAAGACGCGCTGCGTTATGCCGACTCGCAGAACGAGGTGCGGTTGCGCATCAAGTTGGCGCAGGGCGGCGATGCGCGGACCTTGTCGCAGGGGTTGGATGGGGTTGAGGTGGCTGAGGTCAGGTAAGTCGCCCTCGGCTTCGCTTCTTGTCTCAACGAAAAAGCCCGGCCATGCCGGGCTTTTTCGTGGTCAAGCGCGTTCGCAAGTATTGCGGATGCTGGATTGTCGTCATCCACCGGCGGCAACCGAGTTCAACCCCGAGGTTAGTGCGACATCCGCATGGAGTTACTTTGCTCTTCTTGCTGTCGCTGCTGCTGAGCCATCTCCTGCGCTTGTTGCCTGTCGCGTTGCTCATTGAACATCTGCACTTCGCGCAACGTGTCTTGCATCTGCGGAGCCGGGCCGCTGGCGGAAACGTTGGCATGAAAGCCCGGGGTGACGCCGCCCACCCACAACTTGCCGTCGACGACGCCGACTTGTCCGGTTCGGTCGGCATCCGGAATGCCGTTGCGCTTGGCTTCCAGCATCGCGTGCGCCACGGTTTCGTCCGACACGTTCGACGGTGCGCCGTTGCGAATCTTGGCGAACATGGCTTGATCTTTGGGCGTAAGTTGCGACAGGTCGGCCAGCGGTTCAGACGTGAGGCGCGGCGATTTTCGCGCAGGTTCGCGCATGTGGTCTTCGTCGTCCCGTGAGGCGGTGAGGGACGACACGGGCCGACTCGGGACCGGTGTATCGGCGTGCTGTTCCGGCTCGCGGATGCGCGCTGTCAGCGGCGGTTCGTTGCGATCCCTTGCATCTGCCGCAGGCACGGTCGCGGGCCATGGAACCTGCGGTGAAGATTCGGCAGCCGGCCTGCGTGGATCCCGGGCGCTGTGCGATGCGCTATCGTCTGCGGCGGGCTGCAAGCGTGGTTCGTGTTCCGGATTCGACAGCGCGGCACTTGGGGGCGCTGCAGGTGTTTCGTGTCTAGGAGCCTTGGAGGACTCGATTCGCGCGTGTTGCGCCGCCGATATCGCTTGTTGCGTCGCCGGATCAACCACGCCGGTGTCGGCGATGCCTTGATCGCGTTGGAACTGGCGTACGGCGTGTTCGGTGGCGGCGTCGTAGCGCCCCGTCTGCGGCAACGGCTCGCCATCGGCGCCGCGGTAGCCGACCCGGTGCAGGCGGTACTGCAACAGCTCCACCTCCTGCCCTTGGCTGTCTGGACGTAATGTGTCCTCGCGTGTCTGCGCGCCAGCGGCGGCAGGCGGGATGGCCGCAACAGGCGCGGGAACGGTCGGCTCAGACGGTATGTGCGGAGGCGCCGCGCCGCGAAATTGCCCGGGCTGTGCCGTTTCCACTTGCGTGTCGGCTTCCGACTTAGGCTCCGCCGATTCGGGGGACAATTGGACCGGCGAGGCGGCGGCGACCATTTGCGGCGCGGCAGTGAACGCGCGTTCAACCCCGGGCCGGGCATCCGACGGCATTGCCGAAAAGTCTTGCGTGCGAGTAGGTGGCGTATCGGTGGGCATCGGCTCCGCGCGAGGCGCATCGGGCGAAGCCGCCACCGCCGCCGCATGTTGCGTCACTTGCTGAACTTGATCGTGCGACAGCCCTTGTCGATTGGCTTCGCGCAAGGCTTGTTCGTGCGCTTGGCGTTGTTGAGGCGACAGCGCCGCGATTCGTAATTCCGGTGTGTCCGGCACCAGCGCCGGTTGCGAGCGCAGGTCCACCATCGCCAACGCGATTTCCTCCCGGCTCGTCACCGCGGCAATGCGGACGACGCCGTCGCCGTCCCGACGCAGATGTTCGATGGGGCTGTTCACGTCGAAGCCGCCGTGCGCATTCGGCTGCAAGTTCAAGGATGTGGTGGCGGCGTCGACGCCCTGCGCTTCGCGTGTTCGCTGCACCGCTTCCAACGCCGCGGCAAGTTGCTCGGGGTTGGGGGCAACGCCGCTGGCGGCATAGGTCGAAACTAAATTAGTGCGGTCCAGTTGCTCACGCGTTGGCGGCTGCCATTGCGGAATCGTCGCGACCTGCTGTTGGTGCTGCGCCAGTTGCGGCTGCAACGCGGCGCTGGTTCGGTCCAGTTCTTGCTGCAAGTTGCCTTGCGCCAGCGTCTCGCCCGGCGCGCCTTCGCGCTGCCATTGGCCGCTTCCATCGCGGCGGTATTGCTTTGCGTCCGAAGCGATCAAGGTGTTGTCGGTCAAGGCCGTTTGCACTGCCGTCGGCACGGCTCCGAACCGGTCCCATCCGTTGCTGTGATAAGCCAACTCGTAGCGCGCAGCAATCGGTGCCGGCCCGTTGGCGATGTTGTCGCGGATCACTTGTTCCGACGCGCGATCCAGTTCCGCCGCCCGTTCCGGGCTGGCAGCTTCAGGCCGCGTCATGGGCACGCCGCGTTGCTCATAGCCCACGACGACATTACGATCCCACTCGCCGCTTTGCGGGTTACGCTGCCAATCGGCGCGTCGCAGACTCGCGGCGTCGCCATCGGACGCGGGCAGCGAGTAAGGATCGCGAGGCGGCTCCAACTTGCCCATCGCCAACGCGGTCGCGGTGTTGCTGGCCATGAAGGTCAGCTCCTGCGCTTTGTCGGGCAGCGCGGAGAACGATTGCTTCGCCGGGCGATTCACGCCGTCGTCGTGCAAGTCGGCCGCTTCTTGCCGCAACCACTGTTGTCCGTTGTAGTTCCAGGCGACGCCGTCGCGGTCGGTCTGGTTGTAGATTTTGCGATCGTCCCACCACTGCGCCGCCTGCTCGCCGACGTAGCTGCCGGACACGGCACCGACCGCGACGAAGGCGATGACGCCCGGACCGGTCTCCCAGCCGACCGCCAAACCTGTCGCCGCGCCACCGACCCAGCCGCCGACGCCGCGCGCGGCGTAGTGGGAAAGTTGCGACTGTGCGGCCAACGGATTGTCTTGCGCGAGCAAGGTGCCGACGCGTTGCCCGGTGTCGATGGCGTCGTAGGCGCTGGCGGCTACGCCTAGGCCTACTGCGGCGCCTATAGTGCGTGAAACTCCCGGCGCTCTCGGCGCGTGTTCGACAATGTTTTCGGCAGAGTTGAGTGCAGCCGCTTCGTTTGCACGCGACAATATTTGAGGCTTAGCCAGATCGACGGATTCGGGGTTTAAGCCGATGCCGGTTCGGGCGATATCCGGGAAGCTTTGCTGCCACTGTTGCTGGACGCCACGCGATCTCTCTACGACGCCCTCTTGTACTTTAAGCTCGGTGCGCTCTTGCACAACTCGAACGGCCGTGTCTGGGGATACCTTGTCGTTGAGCTTGATGGCGTCTGGAAGCTTTTCGTGCCACGTCTCTTGTTGCTGCCAGCCCTCAACAAGCTGCTGCATCACGCGCGGATTCTTTAACCTGGCTTCGCGCGCCTCTTCCAATACTGCACCTGGCGTACGCGTATTCGTGCGACTGTCGTAGAGCTCTTCACCTTCACGATTGAAGATGCGAATCGGTGCAGTAGTTTGAGCGTGAACGATATCAAGGCTGACAGGCAGTTTTCCGTAGATGGCCGTGCGTGCGCCTTCAGGGACATAACGGCCATACCCCGATTCATCTAGGCTGGCGCCAAACCGGCCGTCAACGCCAAGTTCGCTTTCCAGCTTATGTGCCGCGACCGCGCGTACCTCGACCTCATAGCCGTGAGACTGCAAATCTTTGATCAGCTCCGAAGTCCATTGTCCATTGCTCAGGGTGGTGTCGAAAGATTAGGTTCTTTTTTGATTTGACCGTGGCGTCCAACAACTCGTCGGCCCATTGGCTAGCATCCGCATGGGTCAACCCGGACCAAGTATAGGGGTGGGCTTTGCGGAAATCGCTGACATTGGGGTGGTAGTCCCGAATGTCATCGGGATCCACAGTAATTGCATCACCATGCAACTCAGCAGTAGCCCTGCCAGATAGCCTGCCTTTCCCGGAACCAGGCTGGCCGCCAAGAATAATCGCTCTGGGCTTTTCGAGGCTTGTTTTTTCGGAGAGTCTGTATTGAGGAAGTGTTTCTTCTCGGAATACTCGCGCATGCTCCTCGGCGCTTAGCACGTCTTGCTTGTTCATTGTGGATGCCGAGCGTCAAAGTATGCTTCAAGCTCGGACAACACGCCCATGTCAGCGCGTGCCGCACCGAAGATGAACTTCTTGGTTTTTGCCTTTTCAGTAGCTATTGAATCGTTCCTGGCTTGCGCAGCTTGAACCTCGTCTCGTGCTTCATCGACAAATTCACCAAGCGTCCCTTTCAGCATCCAAATGGCAAATTCGAAAGGTAGAGTGGCTTTAGATGGATTTTCAGCAGCTGAGTTGAGCGCTGCCTGCAATCGCTCGATGTGCTCCGGGTAATCTTTGAGCGTCTCCCGTAGTTTTTGTGGAACGGGGGGTAGCGAAACATCTGTCATAGGGCGTTCCTTCTTGGATTGTATGGAGCTAGCCTCTGCGCCATTTTGTTGCCTTTGTACTATCCATGTAGACATGGCTGCGGCGATATCAGATTTTCCTAAAGAAGAGTTCGAAGCAGCCTGGACGGTTGAGAAGTGCCTTGTAAGCGAAATCCAGTTCTGGATTATCCTTGCTCGTTACGTCCAGGGAAATCAAGCAGATCAGGCATGTTGTCCATGTTCATTCGGGTATCGCCTTGCTCTTCTCGAAGTGCGTCCGTAAGTCATGCAGTCCGTGAAGTCCCAGGGCATGCAACATTAGTAATTCTTTATTTTCAGCTAAATCTATAGCCATCGGGTTCTCGTTTGCTTTGGCAGCCTTCAGTTCGGCTCAAAACTTCTTGCAGGCGTCGCAAATGCTCCGGATGCTCTTTTGGCAACTCTCGTAGCTTCTGAGGCACGGGAGGGTATGAAAGATTAGCCATCGCTCGTCCTTTCTTGGATCGTACCGCCCAAGTATCGCTCCATGGACGCGCGATTGCTGCGACGGATTTCTTCTGCACAGCGTTTATGTGCCGCGTGTCGTCCCGCTTGAATATTCAACGGTGCGCGGGGGCGTCAACTTGGCCGTTGATACATTGAATATGTGCAACCCAGACCGCCGCCGAATGGGCGACGGCCGAGGGGTTTCAGGGGCGACGCACTGACGTCAGCGTGTGTTCGATCTGCCCGGCCCATAAGCGGAACACTCGGGCCAAGGCGCGGCGACGCGATTGCTCGGGTTTGCGAACAGGCGGGGCGGCGGCTGCGTCGGCGGGGTCGATGGTGTGGGCGATGCCTACGAGTTCGTCGTGAAATGCCTGCAGTTCCAAGTAAGCATCGACGGGTAGCAGCATGTTGTCGGCGTAGACTGCGGACGGGGTTTTGCGGGGCATAACGGCACTCCTCTCCATGGAATGGATCGCCCGCGCTGCGCGAAGTCGCAGGCGGGATGTCGGGAGGCTAAGAACCGTACAGACACGGCGGGCGTATTCCCCATGCGGGTGTTGTATTAGCCGCCCTCCCGACGCATGCAACAAACGCCGGCATACCATTGGAGCAGGTATAAAAAATCCACCAGTTCACGAAGGTGGAGTCCGGTCTGTAAGGAGTTCTTAGGCTCCGTGGAAAAGACTGCTTCTTCGATATTGAAGTGTCAACAGGTTGAAGAAAAAATCATAAGCGAAGAGTCAAACTTGGATGGCGCGCTTCGTGATTCCGTTTGCAGCACTCGTATTTTTTGTTTGCTTGGCTTGTTCCACTCTCGGCTGCGGCACATAAATACCGAGCAGTGAGAGGCGACAGAAAACGGACGTTGCAGAATACTTCGGCCGGCCAATAGTGACGCCGTTGACACAGACTTCGTTCGCAAAGCGAAAAGCCGACGAACCGTCGGCTTTTCGCTTTCATCAGCGCTGGAAAAAATCAGAAATTGAACTTGCCGTCGATTCCAATACGGCCCGTGCCTGCGCCGGTTCTCGTATCCACACTGCCGCGCGCGCTCAACCCGATCGACGCGCCGTTCTCTTTGTAGTCCAGGCCGATCGCGCCGTTGACGCCCGTGATCCCGCTGGCGTCGAACGTCGTGCCGAGGGCGGCGGTGCCTGTGACTGTGTCGGAGTACGAGCGGGTAAAGCCGGCGTTGATGCCGCCGTTCTGGAAGCCGTTCGGGCCGAAGTTACCGAAACCGCTCAGCGATACCGTGTCGGCGTCGAAGCTGTGGGTGACGCCGGCGGTGACGTTGGCGCTTTGGAATCCGTTCGGGCCGAAGTTGGCGAAGCCGCTGAGGTTCATGGTGTTCAAATTGCCGATATCGACGGTGCTGGCGGCGGAAACGCTGTAGCTCGGAGTGTTCGGGCCGCCGAGGGTGATCGATCCCATGACGCTGAAGGAGTTGATGTCGTTGGTGGTCGAGAGTTTGCCGCTCAAGGTCAGGCTGGCCGGGTCCAATCCCATGCGCGCCGCTAGGGTGGTGTCCACCGCGCCTGGGAAACTCAGGCCCATATTGACGTTGACGTTACCCAATGGCGTGCTGGCGATGTCGGGGGTGTTGTAGCCGGTGATGCTGAAACTCAGCGGCGTCGGCGTCGGCGTCGGCGTCGGCGGTGCGGACAGCGCGACCGCGGCATAGCTGGTGGGGATGCCACCGAGCGTGGGGATCGACGAGAGCGTCGGTGTGCTGACCGACATCGTGCTGAGTTGGGCGAGTGTGTTCGTCGAAATGGTCGTGTCGATCGGAGCCGATGTCACTCCCATCAAACCGGGGGTGGGTGTCGCGTTGACCGCGGCCAGGCCGGCGGCCATCTGCGCTTCCTGGGTCTTGGCGGCTTCGGCGGCATCGGCCGCGGCCTGACTCTGCCGAGCGGAATCGGCCGAATTTTGCGATGAACCCGAACCCGATACTCCGGAACCTGCGTCTGCCATGAGAAGTGCTCCTTAGGATGTTGCCCCGAGAGAATCATTCCCCTGATGTAAGCGTTTTCAGCTTCCTTACCCTAGTGGTTTTGGAACGGCGGGAAAAGCTGGGGCAGGCCCTAGTCCCGACGCGGCCGGGTCTTTTCTGAATACGTCGTGCGTGGCTTCCCGGACCATCATGGCGCGCAGGCTGGTTGTTTTACGCCACGGGTCGTGCCGGCTGGGACCTGGGCGATTTGCCTGGCAGGCCCCTGTCTTCGCCGGCCGCAGAGCAGCCACCGCCACGTCAGAATCACGCGGCCCTGCGCGGCTCGGAAGCGCTCGAATCGATTTCGACGCAAACCCATCGCGCCCGGCGGTTTCCTTTTGCTTCCGCGGTGATGCCTAATAAACGCGCTTGGACGGTGGTGCCGGCGCAAAGGGATATCGATCGGTCGGCGCAGCGTCCGACTGCAATGACACATGGCCAAGGTACTCATACTGGGCCCCAGAGCCCCCGCTGCCTTGGAGTTGGCGCGACACTTCGATCGCGCGGCATGGGCCGCTCACGTCGCCGACAGCGTGTCTTGCCGCTTGAGCGCGTGGTCGGGTTCGGTGACGCGTGCGCATCGCTTGCCGCCGCCGCGTTCGCAACCGGCCGGGTTTGTCGCTGCGCTGTCGCGCATCGTCGCGGACGAACGCATCGATCTGCTGGTGCCCACCTGCGAGGAGGTCTTCGCGCTTTCGCGTTACCGCAGCGCGCTGCCGCAGTCCTTGCGCGTGCTCGTGGACGATTTCGATAAGCTCAAGGCGCTGCACAGTAAACGGCGTTTCCTTGAGTTGGCGCAGGGCTGCGGCGCCAACGTTCCGGATAGTCAGGCCGTCGCGAATCTGCACGAAGCACGTAGCTGGGCCGATGGACAACCGCTGGTGCTGAAACCGGAATACTCACGCTTCGGCGTGCATGTGCGTCTGTATCCGCACGGCATGCCGGAGGACGCGCCGCCGCTGGGGCTCGCCCAGGCCTGGGTTGCGCAGCGTTTCCACGCCGGCACCGAGCTGTGTTCGTACAGCATCGCCGATCGCGGCCGGCTGCTCGCGCACGGCGTGTATCGGCCGGCGTACCGGATCAGCCGCAGTTCCAGTTTCTATTTCGAACCGGCGCCGAATGCGGCGATACGCAGCTTCGTCGAGCGCTTCGTTCGCAAGATCGATTTCACCGGGCAGATTTCCTTCGACTGGATCATCGGCGACGACGGCTCGGCGACGGTGCTGGAATGCAATCCGCGCGCGATCAGCGGCGTGCATCTGTTCGCACCGGGCGATGGGCTGCCGGCGGCATTGATGGGCGAGGACATGGCGTGCATCGAGCCGAGTGCGCCGCGCCCGAAGATGTTGGCGGGCGTGATGCTCAGCGCCGGGCTCGCTCAGGCGCTCAAGCGCGGCAGCGTGGAGCGGTGGTGGCGCGACTATCGGCGTGCGGACGATGTCTTGTCCTTGCCCGGCGATCGCCTGCCGCCGCTCGGCGGGCTGGTGGATATCGGCGCGTTTGCGCGGATCGCGCTCACGCGCGGCTGCAGTCTGCGCGAGGCGGCGACGCGGGATATCGAGTGGGACGGCGAGGATCTGCCGGATCTATGAGCCCGGTGTCCGCGCACGATATCGACGACTTCAACGCGCGGGCGCGGGTGTTCCTGCAGGTGCACGCGCAAGCGGCGGTGCAGGACTTGGTGTCGAACCTGCGCACCCGGGTGGATCGTATCGGCAGCGGCGAGGCGCTGTTTCCGGTCACGATCAATGACGACGAACCGGACAACGCCTGGGTCTGCTCGCCGCGAACCACCTACGGCCGCTACGCGATCGAAGAGGCAGAACGCTATGCGCCGAAGATCGCGGCGCCGCTGCTGAGCGTCGCCGGTCGCGGCGTCGATGCCGTCCTGCGCGCGGCGCGGATCGATCGCGCTGTCGCGATCAACAACTGGTGGTTATCGACCAATCTGTATCCATCGCATTCGCAGGTGTCGGTTCCGCAACTGCTCGATGAGGCCTTGCAGCGCTGGCCGGGCCACGCGATCTGGTTGCGCTCGCTCAACGATGCCGACCATCGCGATTGGCTGGCCGAGTGCGAGCGCCTGGGCTTCGTGCTGATCCCGAGCCGTCAGGTGTATCTGTTCCGCGACGTGGCCGCGCTCGCGCGGCAGCGGCATAACCTCAAGGTCGATCTCAAGCTGGCGGCGAAGCAAGCGCGCCGGGCCGGCGACGCCGATATCGGCGAAGACGATTACGCGCGCATCGCCGGGTTGTACGGGCAGCTCTACATAAGCAAGTACTCGCGCTGCAACCCGCACTACACCGCCGAGTTCATGCGCCGATGGCATCGCGCGGGATTGCTGCAGTTCGACGGCTTCCGCGATGAAGACGGCCAGTTGATCTGCATCGCCGGGCAGTTCCGCCAAGGCCGGACGCTGACCACGCCCATCGTCGGTTACGACACGGCGCTGCCGCAGCGTCTGGGCCTGTACCGGCTGTTGACCGCGATGACGTTCGAACATGCGATCCGCGATGGCTGCGACATCAATTTCAGCGCCGGCGCGGCCGGGTTCAAGCGCTTGCGCGGCGGGCGTCCCAGCATCGAGTACAGCGCGGTCTATGCGCGTCATCTGCCGGCCAGGACCCGGCGGGCGCTGGCGTGGCTGTCGGCGCTGACCCGCCGGCTCGGGGTGCCGCTCATGCGAAGATTCGAGCTATGACGCCGCCACTTGCTTTCCATCGAGCGCCGGACATCCCGATGCGGCCGGGCATCGCGCAAGCCGGCGGGCCGGCATGAGCGACTGGCATCCCTCGCACTACGCGCGCTGGTTCCCCGCTTTGTGCGCGAACCGGCTGGGGCGCGCGCCGGTCGCGGTGACGGTGCTCGATCGGCCGGTGGTGCTGGTCCGCGACGAAAGCGGCCGCGCCTTCGCCCTGGAGGATCGCTGCCCGCATCGGCATGCGCCGTTATCGGCCGGGGTCGCCACCGCCGGCGGCATCGCCTGTCCGTATCACGGCTGGCGGTTCGATTCGCAGGGGCGCTTGTGCGCGATTCCCGGCATGCCGCCGGACTGTGCCTTGCCACAGGTGCGCGTGCGCACGGTCGCGGTGCGCGAACACGATGGTTTGATCTGGCTGCGATTGGACGGGCGCGATGAAGGCGAACTGCCGGCCATGGTGCGGCGCAATTCCGCCGGCTCGCGTCGATTCGTCTGGCAGACTCAGTGGCGCGCGCATGTGATCGATGCAATCGAGAATTTCCTCGATCCGATGCACACGCACTGGATTCACCCCGGGCTGGTGCGGCGCGGCGGGGCGCGGGATGCTGTGACCGCGCACTTCGAAGCGACCGATAGCGGTTTCAGCGTGTCGTACCGAGGCCAGTCGCAACAATCCGGCCTGCTCTACCGCCTGTTCGAATCGCCGCGCGAAAGCGAGCGGGCGCTGTTCGACGCCCCCGGTAGCGCGCAGATCGAATACCGCTACCTCAACGGCGGCATCGTTCGCATCAGTCTGCATTTCACGCCGATCAGCGCCGAACAGACGGCGGTGTTCGCGACCTTGCATGTCGAGAATCGCTGGGCGCCGGCGTGGCTGGTGCGCGCGCTGGTGTGGCCGCTGCTCAAACGCGTCAACGATCAGGACGCGCGCATGCTGGCTTTGCAGGCCGATAATCTGCGGCGTTTTGCGCCGATGCGCGGTGCATCGACCCAACTCGATCTGGTGCGGCCATGGGTCGAGACGTTCTGGACCACCGGCGCCGCGCCCGAAGACGCGCCGCCGCGAGAGGTGCGTCTGCTGCTGTGATCGCACGAAGCACCGGCGCAGAACGCCGGCGTTATCGCGACCGCCTTATCGGTCGCAGTGCGGGCGCCCGCAATCGCTTTTCGGCGCCGGCTCGATTTCCAATTGCATCGTCGGGCCCGTCTCCCCGAGTTGGAAATCCGCCCAGCGTCGCGGCACCACGCGCAGTTGATTGGCGCGCATCGCCGGTGCGACTACGCTGGCTTCGGTGTTGAGATAGCTGCTGCTGTTGCGGCCGATCTTGCTCCACACGCCATCCGTGCGAGCGTAGACGAAGCAGACCGGACCCCATTGCTTGGCGTTGCACAGCAGGTAGTCGGCCTGGCCGTCGCTGTCCAGGTCGGGCGTCATCAGCACGCATTCGGAATCGGCGTTGAGGCAGTCGGGCGTCGGCAGCTTGTCGCCGACCAGCGCTTGCAACCACAGCGGATCGGGCGCGGCGACGCCGGCGGCCGGCTTGATATGGCGCAGCGCTTCGACCGCGGTGCGCGCCTGCTGATCGCGTTTGTCGTCCTGGCGATATTCCCAACTGTTCTTCATTGTCAGCAGGCGCTGGATCTGCGCGCGCTCCTTGGCGTCGAACAGCTTGCTGTCGCCGGCCAGCGCCTGCAGCGCCTGATAGCCGCGGCGGCCGCTGTCGAAGCGCAGATGGCTCAGGTCGAAGCGCTCGCGCTCGCTGCGGCCGTCGTGCAGGCGCGCGAGTTGATCGTTGACGCTCAACCGATGCGGATCGAGCAGCCACGAGTTGGCCGCGACCGTCAGCGCCAGGATCGCCAGCGACACGCCGACGTTGACGCGCTTGAGATCGTGCAGCCAACCGGCGCGCGGGCGCAGCGCCGCCACCGCGTAGCCCACGGTGTAGGCGCTGAGCACGACCGAGGCGAGCACGGCCCAGAAACGTTCCGCGGTCCAGCCGTACTGGCCGATGCGCAGGCTCAGCGCGTACAGGCCCAGGCCGGCGTAGATCGGCAGGATCAGCAGCGCCGCATCGACCACGTGGCGCAGCCAGCGCGGGTAGGGCGGCGCGTCGTCGCCGTCCTGGTAGACGGCGTTGACGAACAACACCATCACTGCGATCAGGCTCATCAGGATCAAGGTCGCCGAGCGCGTGCGCCACAGCGCGTCCAGGCCGGTGAACGGCAGGCTGATCACGAACAACAACGCGATCAGCGCCACCAGCGGCAACAGGCCCTTGAAGATCGCGAACAGAATCTGCCGCGCCACCTGCACCGGCCGCTGTTGGGTGCGGCCGACCAGCACGCCCAGGCCGATCATGATGCCGGTGGCCAGATGGGCGAAGCTGCGGGTGGTGAACAGATCGGCGAAGAATCCGATGCCGATCAGCTTGAACAGCACCGCGCACAAGCCCAGCACGCCCCAGCAGATGCCGACGAACACGGCGGTGAGCAGCAAGGTCAGCGCGTTCTGCCAGCCGTGTTCGAACAAGGCGCTGTAGGGCGCGCGCCAGCGGCCGTGGTCGAGCCGGCATTGCAGATAGGGCAGGGCGATGAACAAGGCGATCGCCAGCGTCGCGCCGAACGGCCACAGCACCGCGGCGGCCTTGATGTCGGGGGCGCCGGTCGCGCTCCAGCCGGCCCACAGCGCCAGCAGCAGGTAGATCGCGGCCACGCCGAGGGCGTTGGTCCAGAAGCGGCGATCGTCCAGGCGCTGCACCGACAGCAGCATCAGCGTCGGCACCGACAAGGCCATCACGTACCAGTAGATTTCGAAACCCGAATCCGGGCGCACGCCGACCCGGATCAGATACAGCGCCAATCCCTGCAGCAGCGCGATCAGGACGATGAAGGACTTGGTCGCGCGCGAGAGCGTGACGGCGGCGGTTGGCGAGGTGGACATGCGGTTCCTTTGCGATGGCCTGCGATCGCAGCGGCGCGGTGCGCGGCCGCGGGTTCGCGGGATGACTGCGCGCAAACTAGTGCGCTTGGGTGAGGGCGGTATGAAGCGGTTGCGGTGGAGCGGCGGCCGGATCGCGGATCAGCCGGCGCGCGCGATCAACCGCGTTTGCCGCGAACGGTTTTCTTCGCCACGGTTTTCTTCTTGGCGGCCGCGGTCTTGCTCGCCGCGGTCCGCGCCGGCGCCTTGGCGGCCTTGACCGGGGCGGGCTTGGCTGCGCCGCTCGCGCCGGACGCTTTCGGCGCGCTCTTCGCCAACGCCTCGGCGCGGCGCCAGTACGGCTTGAGTTTGTCGATGCGCTGGTAGGCCGGGCAGCTTTCGCGATGCGCGCCGGGCAGATAGCTCAGGCTCATCAGGAATTCGTTCGTGATCTCGCCGCCGGTGAAGCGGAAGGTCTGCTTGAACAGCTTGATCCAGCCGGCCTTGTCGCGCGGCTTGCCGTCCAGCAGTTGATGCGCGTCGAGCCATTGCGCGAAGCCGCCGTGGCTGCCGCGCAGCTGCTGGATCACCTGGGCGTTGTGGATCGCCGCATCCACCTTGAGCCGGTTGCGGATGATGCCGGCGTCTTCGAGCAGGCGCAGGCGATCGGCTTCGCCGTAGCCGGCGACAGCGTCGACATCGAAGCCGCTGTAGGCGCGGCGGAAGCCTTCGCGCTTGCGCAGAATGGTTTCCCAGCTCAGGCCGGCCTGGTTGATTTCCAGGATCAGGCGCTCGAACAGATCGGATTCGTCGCGCTGCGGAAAACCGTATTCGCGGTCGTGGTACTGGCCATGGATGGGGTGGCCGGGGGCGATGTCGCAGTAACCGGACATGCGGTCCTCGTCTGGGGGGCGGTCGGGTCGATTGTGGGTGGCGTGGGGGCGGGAATCCAGGGCGCGATGCGAATGCGGGAAGTCTTTTGTAGGAGGGGCTTCAGCCCCGATGCTTTTCGCTCAGATCGCCGGTCCTCCACAGATGCTCGCAACCTGAGCGAAAAGCATCGGGGCTGAAGCCCCTCCCACAAGAAGCCCAAGCCCTGGCCGGGACCGGCCCGATTCACCGTATCGCTATAGCCCGCGCCGGCCCCCGAACCTGCGGCATCCTGCGCGCTTTCACGTCCCGCATCCGCGCCCGGCACGCTAGAATGGCCTCATGCCCGTGATGCCCACGCCCCTCGCCAGTCAGGTCCTGATCGCGCTTCCCGCGCTGGCCGACACCAATTTTTCCCGCAGCGTCGCGCTGATTTGCCAGCACGACGACGACGGTGCGATGGGCATCGTGGTCAATCGCCCGTCCGAGTACACCCTGGGCGAGGTCTTCGGCCAGATGGGCGTGGACGGCGGCGATGAATCGCTGCGCGCCCAGATCGTATTGGCCGGCGGCCCGGTCCATCCCGAGCGCGGCTTCGTGCTGCACGACGGCGGCACCCGCTGGGATTCCACCCTGGTGATCGGCTCGGACCTGTACCTGACCACCTCGCGCGATATTCTCGAAGCCATGGCCAAGGGCGAAGGCCCGGACAACGCGATCGTCGCGCTGGGCTGCGCCGGCTGGGGTTCGGGGCAGCTCGAACACGAGATCACCGAGAACGACTGGCTGACCGCGCCGGCCGATGCCGAGTTGCTGTTCGAACTGCCGCTGGACGTGCGCTGGCAGGCCGCGGCCGGACGCATCGGGGTGGATTTCGCCCACCTGGCCGATTACGCCGGACACGCATGAGCACTGGCGCCTCCGACGCAATCCGACGCGACGGCACCGTCCTCGGATTCGATGTCGGCGCGCGCCGGATCGGCGTCGCCGTCGGCAGTGCCTTCGGCCACGGGGCCCGCGCGCTGGCGGTGATCGATGTGCACGGCGCCGGCCCGGATTGGAACGCGATCGACCGCGTTTATAAGGAATGGCGCCCGGACGGCCTGATCGTCGGCGACCCGATGACCCTGGAAGGCGGCGACCAACCCGCGCGCCTGCGCGCGCACGCCTTCGCCCGCCAGCTGCGCGCGCGCTACAAATTACCGGTGGTGCTGGTCGATGAGCGCTCCAGCTCGATCGAAGCCGCGCACCGTTTCGCCGCCGATCGCGCCGAAGGGCGCAAGCGCCGCCGCGACGCCGAAGCCCTGGACGCGGTGGCCGCGGCGGTGATCGTCGAGCGCTGGCTCGCCGCGCCCGACGACGCCACCGACATCGAACACATTTCGCATCCTTGAAGCACCGCACATCATGACTACCTACGTTTCCGCCGACGGCGGTTCGCGCCACCTGCTGAGCTTGCGCGATGCCACGCGCGAGTCGCTCGAAGCCTTGCTGATCCGCGCTCAGGCCTTCGCCGAAGGCCATTACGACAGCCGCGCGCTGGCCGGCACCGCGGTGTGCACCTTGTTTTTCGAGCCGTCCACGCGCACCCGCCTGAGCTTCCAGCTGGCCGCGCAGCAGCTCGGCGCGCATGTGCTGAACTTCGATGCCTCCACTTCATCGACCAGCAAGGGCGAGACCGCGCTGGATACTCTGAAGAACATCGAGGCGATGGGCGTGCGCGGCTTCGTGATCCGCCATCGCGAAGACGGTGCGGTGGCCGCGCTGGCGGCGCAAGCGCGCGCCGGCACTTGCCTGGTCAATGCCGGCGACGGCCGCAGCGCGCATCCGACCCAGGGCCTGCTCGACATGCTGACGCTGCGACAGGCCAAGGGCACGGATTTCTCGCGCTTGCGCGTGGCGATGATCGGCGACGTCAAGCACTCGCGCGTCGCGCGCTCGGACCTGCAGGCCTTGCGCGCGCTCGGCGCGGGCGAGATCCGCGTATGCGGCCCGGCCTCGCTGCTGCCCGACGACGGCACCCTGGACGGTTGCGTGGCGACGCAGGATTTCGACGCCGCGCTCGACGGCGTGGACGCGGTGATGATGCTGCGCCTGCAGCGCGAACGCATGGAAGAAGGGCTGGTGGCGTCGCTGGACGACTATCACCGCGACTACGGCCTGACCGCTTCGCGGCTCAAGCGCGCGGCCGCCGACGCGGTGGTGATGCATCCCGGCCCGATGAATCGCGGCGTGGAAATCACCGACGAAGTCGCCGACGGCCCGCAATCGCTGATCCTGACCCAGGTCGCCAACGGCGTCGCCACGCGCATGGCGGTGCTGGAGATGCTGCTCAAGGGCTGATCGCGCGGCCGCGATTTTCTTATGGCCGCGCGGTTGTGCGGCCGATATGGTTTGGTTTATTCGGAATCACTCGACATGATCGTAAAAGACAGCAACGGCACCGTGCTCGCCGACGGCGACTCGGTTTTGCTCATCAAGGACCTGAAGGTGAAGGGCACGTCGGTGACGCTCAAGCGCGGCACGTTGTGCAAGAACATTCGCCTGACCGATGAGGAGGACGAGATCGAGTGCAATGTCGATAAGATCAAGGGGTTGGTGTTGCGGACGGAGTTTTTGAAGAAGGCTTGAGGGGGCGGGTAAAAGCAAATCCCCCTTAATCCCCCTTTTTCAAAGGGGGAAACCCTTCGGAACGTGCGTCGGCACTTGGCGGGCGATCTCTTCGCCTTACCGACGCACGACCATCGCCCCGCGCTGCAGTTTCCCCCTTTGAAAAAGGGGGATTAAGGGGGATTCGCTCTTAGGCCAGTCCCCAAGCGCCCCATCACCGATGCTGCGCAAACAACCAAGGCCACAACTCCTTGGTCGCATAAGCCGAATCCCAGGAGTTGTGATCGGCCTGCGGAAATTCGGTATACCGCACATCCGCCCCGGCGCGCTTGAGCGCCGCATTCATCTCGCGCGACTTCTGCGGCGGCACCGCATCGTCCCGCGCGCCGTGGAAAATCCAGAACGGAATATTCGCCATCTTGCGCGCGGCCTCATCCAAGGTCAGCGCGCCGCCCAGCGCTTCGATCCGCTCATGATCCTTCGCCCGCGGCGGATCGTAACCGCCGCAAATCGGCACCACCGCGGCGAAACGATCGGGCTGCATCAACGCCAGTTCGTAACTCCCGTAGCCGCCCATCGACAGACCGGTCAACAGCACGCGCTTGGGATCGGCGCCGAATTCGTCCTGGCTGCGGTCGAGCATCGCCAGCGCGGTATGAGTGAAGCGATACGGCTCGGCGCTGCCGGTATGCATCTGCGGAAACACCACGATCGCCGGAAACTCGTCGATGCGCTCGCGAATCACCGGCGCCAGCCCGACCTCGACCTGCTTGCGGTTATCGCTGCCGCGTTCGCCCGAGCCGTGCAGGAACAGCATCAGCGGCGGATGTTCGCCGCCGGCTTTGCGCGAGGGCACGAACACCTGATAGCGATACAGCACACCATCGTCGAGCCGCAGCTCGCGTTCGAGGAAGCGGCCGTGCTTGCGCGAGTCGATCATGGTCGAGGCGTCGGACGTAGCGCCTGAATCGTTGGAGCCGGCGCGAGGGGCGGGAACGCTGCGGCAGGCGGTGATCGAGGCGATCACACCCATCAGCAACAGCGCGACGGCGAGGTGGAACGTGCGGCAACCGGGCATCGGTGTCTCCGGGGCGGGCTACCGGCATCATCGGCCGCTTGCGGTGCCCGATTCAAGCGCGCGCGCCGCGCAATCGGCCCGCGGCGGGAAGATTCGTCACCGATCGCGCCGACCGGGCCGATCAGCCCGATTCGGCAAGGCGCTGGCGCAGCAGATGCTGTGCCACCAGCACGGCCTCGGTGTTGAGCCGATATTTGCGCTTGGGCGCGCCCTGCGCGGTCCAGGCGAAGCGGCGCCACAACGCCAGCGGGACGCCGGTCGGCGCGCCGCCGCCGCGAAGGCGTTGCAGCAGGATTTCGATGTAGGCGTACAAGGCCAATGTTTCGCGGAACGCGGCGTCGCGCATCAGCGTATCGACCTGATGTTGTTCGAGCAGTCGATCGCAATCCAGCGCCAGTTCGTCCAGGCAATGGCGCATGGTCCGGTCAGCGCGACGTAGGTCGCCCGGGTTAAGCGTCCTGGCCCGCAGCGACGGGTTGTTGATGTAGCCGCTGCACATCTCGCAAAAGCAATGCCCGTCCTGCGAATACAGACGTTGGCCGGGTTCGCGGACCAGTCGCTGAGTGTCGTCGAGTTGGCTGACGAATAGACGGCAGAACGTATCCAGGTGTTCCAGCGGCGGTCGTCCCTCGCGCGGCAAGTCGGCGTAGTGACGTTGTATCCACGTTGCGGCGGATTGCGGATCGCGCGCGTAGGCGTGCGCGGCGTCGAAACCGATGAAGCCGCGCTGGATGGCGTCGGCCGTCCATTTCAGCAGCGCGTAGCTGCGTGCCTGCAGATCCACTGCGAATTCGATGTCGGCTTCCTGCAACATGGCGGGCATCTTAGTCGCGCGCGTGCAGCGCGTCGCAGCCGCTCGTCCGCGTACCAGCGGTCGATGCCGGGCGCGCCCCTCAGTGAATCAAAATCAGCGTCGCCAGCCCAAGGAAGCTGAGGAACCCCATCACGTCGGTCAGCGTGGTCAACACCACGCCGCCGGCCAGGGCCGGGTCGAAGCCCAGCCGCTTCAGCGTGACCGGGACCAGCACGCCGCCGGCCGCGGCGGTCAGCAGGTTGATGGTGAGCGCGGCGCCGATGACCAGCGACAGGCCGGGTTGGCGGAACCAGATCAGCACGATCACGCCCAGGCCGACACCGAGCACCAGGCCGTTGATCAACGCGACCGACAATTCCTTGCGCAGCAACACGGCGACGTTGGACGCGCCGATCTGGCCCAGGGCCAGGCCGCGGATCATCAGCGCCAGCACCTGGGTGCCGGCGTTGCCGCCCATGCCGGCGACGATCGGCATCAGCGCGGCCAGTGCGACCAGCTTGGCGATGCTGTCTTCGAACTGGCCGACCACGCTGGCGGCCAGGAACGCAGTGCACAGGTTGACGCTGAGCCAGATCAGCCGGCGCCGGAACGCGCGCCGCACCGGGCTGAACAAGTCTTCGTCTTCGTCCAGGCCGGCCGCGCTCAAGGCTTGGTGTTCGGCCTCTTCGCGGATGATGTCGACCACGTCGTCGATGGTGATGCGGCCGAGCAGGATGTTGTTGTCGTCCACGACCGGGGCGCTGATCCAGTCGTGGTCGGAGAACTGGCGCGCGACTTCGCCGGCGGTTTCGCCGACGTCGATGGCCGGTTGTTCGTCGTCGATCAGTTTGTTGATCGCGGTGCCGGGCTCGTGGGTGAGCAACGCGGCCAGGGCGATGCGGCCCAGGTATTGATGGCGCCGGCTGACCACGTACAGATGATCGGTGTGTTCCGGCAACTCGCCGCGCAGGCGCAGGTAGCGCAGGACCACGTCGATGGTGGTGTCGGCGCGCACCGTCACCACGTCGGGATTCATCAGTCGGCCGGCGGTGTCCTCCGGATACGACAACACTTGCTCGAGCCGTTCGCGGTTCTCGCGATCCATCGACTTGAGCACTTCGTCGATGACGGTATCGGGCAGGTCTTCGACCAGGTCGGCCAAGTCGTCGATGTCGAGGTCTTCGACCGCGGCGACGATTTCGTCCGTGTCCATGTCCGCGAGCAGGCTCTCGCGCACTTCTTCGCCGACGTGGACCAGCACCTCGCCGTCGTCTTCCGGATCGACCAGGCCCCACACGATCACGCGCTTGCCCGGGGGCAAGGACTCCAGCAGGTTGCCGATCTCGGCCGGAGAGAGCGTGTTGACCAGCCGCCGCACCGGGCCCAGACGGCCGCTGTCGAGCGCGTCGGAAAGCAGGCGCAGCTGACGTGCGGTTTTGTCGTGGCGGACGGCTTCGGCCAATGCGGTACTTCCTGCAGGTGACGGACGCGGCCACGAAGCCGGCGAGGGTCAGGTGTTCATCGGGGCATTATCGCCTGGGTGGCGTGTTATGCACAGCGTTGGAGTCTGCGCTGGATGTGGTGGAGGGGATGTCTGCGCGGGCCGCTCGCGCGGTTGCTCTTGTTGGTCCGCTTTTGTGGGTTGCTGTTGTGGGAGGGGCTTCAGCCCCGATGCTTTCCGCTCAGATTGCGGGTATGCCCCGATCGACTTGCAAGCTCCGGCGATCGGACCGAAGAGCATCGGGGCTGAAGCCCCTCCCACAACAGCAGCCGGCGAGAGCGATCCGAGCAGCGGCCCAGTACAGCAATCGCCCGCCGATCAAGCCCGAAGCCAGGCCTCGATGCCCACGCGGTCCTTCGCCCGCAGCAGCGCCGGCGCGCGCTTGCGCAACGCTTCCAGATTCAAGCCGCGGATCGCCCGGCGCAGTTCCAGCAAGGTCGCCGGATGCAGGCTGAATTCCTCCAGCCCCAGCGCCAGCAGCAGCGGCGCGAAGTTGGCGTCGCCGGCCATTTCGCCGCATACCGCGACCGGCTTGCCGCGCGACTTGGCCAGGCGAATCACGTCGCGGATCACCCGCAGCACCGCCGGATGCAGCGGCGTGTACAGGTCGCTGAGCGCTTCGTTGTTGCGATCCACCGCCAGCAGGTACTGGACCAGATCGTTGGTGCCGATGGAAAGGAAATCGATCAGGCCGATGAAGCCGGGCAGGGCGATCGCCGCGGCCGGGACTTCGATCATCGCGCCCAGCGGCACGTGGTCGGCGATCTCGTGGCCCTGCTTGCGCAGGTCCGCGGCCACTTTCTTGAGCAGCGCGCGCACCGTGCGCACTTCCTCGGTCGAGCTGACCATCGGCACCAGCACCCGCACCGGGCCGTAGCCCGACGCGCGCAGGATCGCGCGCAACTGGGTTTCCAGCAGGCCTTCGCGCGCCAGCGACAGGCGCACGCCGCGCACGCCGAGCGCGGGGTTGGGTTCGTCGCGCAGCGCCAGGCCGGTCTTGTCGGCCTTGTCCGCGCCCAGGTCCAGGGTGCGGATGGTGACGGTGCGGCCGGTCATGCCGAGCACGACGTCGCGGTAGACGCGGAACTGTTCGTCTTCGTCCGGTAGTTCGTTGCGCTGCAGGAACAGGAATTCGGTGCGGTACAGGCCGACCCCGGCCGCGCCGAGCGCATGCGCCTCGGCCACGTCCTCGCGCGATTCGGCGTTGGCGTAGAGCTTGATGTCGATGCCGTCGAGCGTGCGCGTGGGTTCGCGGCGCAGGCGGTGCAGCTGCTTGCGTTCGCGCGCCAGCTCGCGGGTGCGGGCGCGATGCCCGCGCAGGTCTTCGGCGTTGGGTTCGAGAATGACCGTGCCGGTGGCGCCATCGACCACCAGCGCGTCGCCGTCGTTGATCTTCAGCAGCGCCTGCGAGGCGCCGACGATCAGCGGCAAGTGCAGGCTGCGCGCCAGAATCGCACTGTGCGACAGGGCGCTGCCGGCGGCGGTGACGATCGCCATCACGCCCTGCGCCTGCAACTGCGCCAGTTCGGCCGGGGCGACGTTGTCGGTGACGAGAATCTCGCCGGCCACGCCGGAGGTGTCGTGATCGCGACGATGCAGCGCGGCGTGGATGCGGCCGATGACCTGGTCGATATCGTCCACGCGGCTGCGGAAGTAGGCATCGTCCATCGCCTCGAACACCGAGGCGATGCGGTCGCGCTGCAGGCGCAGGGCGTAGTCGGCGGCGTAGTGGCCGGTGCGGATCAGTTCGTCCAGGCCTTGCAGCAGCTCCGGATCGTCCAGCAGCAAGGTGTGCAGGTCGAGGAACTCGCCGACCTCGTGCGCCAGCGCGCCGTGCAGGCGGTCGCGCAAGGCGTGCATTTCGTTGCGCACGGTGTCGATCGCCGCGTGCAGACGGCCGAGCTCGCCTTCGACCTGCTCATGGGTGATGCGCTCTTCGGCGACTTCCAGCGCATGCGGCAGCCGCACCCGGGCGCGGCCCAGCGCACTGCCTCGTGACGCGCCGTGACCTTGGAATTCCTGCCGCATCCGCGCCTCCGGCTCAGCTGTCTTCGTCGAAACGACGATCGAACAAGGCGGTCACCGCGTCGGCGGCGTTGGCCTCGTCTTCGCCGTCCACGCGCAGTTTGACGTGGGTGCCTTGGCCGGCGGCGAGCAGCATCACGCCCATGATGCTCTTGGCGTTGACCTCGCGGCCCTTGGCGGTGAGCGTGGCGTTGCTGCGAAAACCCGACAGCACCTGCACCAGCTTGGCGGTGGCGCGGGCGTGCAGGCCCAGTCGGTTGGAGACGGTCAGGTCGCGTTCGATCATGTCGGGGTCCTCAGGCAATGGTCAAACGCATCGAACTCGATACGGTTTGCGGTGATGCTGTGGCGATAGTGCCTTATTGCGGTTCGGATCATGCATTCAAGGGGCGTGCGGTGTTGGTGTCGCGCAAACGTGGCCGGGCTCACGCATCGTCGAGGATGACGCCGTTGCGGGCGCCGGCCGCGGCGACCGCGGGCAATTGCTCCAGCGCCAATTCGGAATAGTTCATCACCCGCATCAGCATCGGCAGATTCAACGCCGACACGCGCCGCACCGGCGTGCCCAACTGGGCCACGCGCGCGGCGAGGTTGCTGGGCGACGCGCCGTACAGATCGGTGAGCACCAGTACGCCGTCGCCATCGTCCACGCGGCGCAGGGCCGCGCTGGCGACCGGCAGCAGCTGATCGAGGTCCGCGTCGAACGGCACCTCCAGCGCTTCGGTGCGCAACGG
Source organism: Lysobacter sp. TAB13 (assembly GCF_052113885.1). Taxonomy (NCBI): domain Bacteria; kingdom Pseudomonadati; phylum Pseudomonadota; class Gammaproteobacteria; order Lysobacterales; family Lysobacteraceae; genus Lysobacter; species Lysobacter sp. TAB13. Next base: position 85,923 of record NZ_JBFRDR010000008.1, read on the forward strand.
CAACGGGTTCAACAAACGGCCGGCGACAGCGACCAGCGCGCTGCCGATTCCGGAATGGGTAATGAGTAGGATACCGACGGACATGGCGACAACTTAACAGAGCACGGTGACGCGCCGAAAGCGTCCGGACGGTCGCCAGAGGATTTCGGCCGCGATGGGTGGAGCGCGGGTGGCGGCAGACCGAAGACAGGCTTGCGGCGAGCGCGTCGTCTCATGAGCGGCCGCAATCCTCGCTGCGCTGCGGCAAATGTTCGGTTTGCGCCGCGTCTGGCCGCGACCGTACATCGCGGCCGGCGGAATTCGCGTGCGTTCGCCTGCGCGGGCGGTCACTCGGCCGGTCGGAGCGGGCCGAAAAAAGAACGGGCCGCGCGAGCGGCCCGTTCCGGTGCGAGCGGCGCGCCGGCTTACTGCTTCGGCGGCGTCTCGGTCTTGCCCTTGTCCGGCGGCGTGGTGGCGCTGTCGGCCGGCATCGGGTCGGACGGCGGGGTGTCGGCGGGCGGCGTATCGGCCGGCGGCGGCATGTCCGCCGGGGGCGTGGTGTCCGCCGGCGGCGGGGTGGTGTCGGCCGGAGCCGCGGGCGCCGGGCCGGCGCCGGCATCCGGCGGCGGTGCGTCGGCGGGCTTGTTGCAGGCGCTGAGCAGGCCGGCGGCGAACAGCGCGCTCAGCAGCAGGCCGAGGCGGCGCGGGCGGGGAAGGGTGGTGGTCATGTCGATCCTTTGCTGATGGGTCAGCCGGTGGGGGAGATATCGGGCCGCGGCGGGGCAGGCGATCGCGATCGTCCGGCCGGGCCGGTGCGCGGCGGCGTTGGATTACTTGTCGCCGACGCGCTTGTTCTGCCCGGCCTGATATTCCGACAGCGACAGCGAGCCGTCGCCGTCGAGGTCGTGGGTGGAGAAGTTCGCGGCCAGGCGCGCATCGAGCGCGGCCTCGTCGCGGCTGATCTTCTGATCGCCGTTGCTGTCGAGTTCGGCGAAGGTGGCCGGGCCGATCGCGTCGCTGGGCGGCGGCGTGCGCGCGTCGCGGCGCGGATCGTTGACCGGCGGTTCGGTGCGTTGCATCGGATCGGACGCCGGCATCGGATCGGCGGGACGCGACCCGGGCGGAGAACCGTTCTGCGCGAAGGCCGCCGACGCGGACAGACCGGTCAGCAAGGCGAGCAGCATCGGACTGAGGCTGCGGATCATGGGTTTCATGTCGCTGCTCCGTGGTTGCGGGAACGCCGGATCACGCTATCGGCGTAGTTCGAAACCTACGGTGCGGCGTGCAAGCATTTCGGCACGGAGATGGGAAAATTTCGTAAGCGACGGCGATTTATGCGGCGATATGGTCACTGCTGATTCATGTCGAAGGCGAGGGCAGAACGAATTCGACGGTGCACTCCCACATCAGCGCTGTTGCTGTTCCCCCCCTTTGAAAAAGGGGGGCAGGGGGGATTTAGCTTTTGCATCAAGCCAACGCAAAACCCACCTCAATCCAACTCCCGATGATGCACCGCCACCTCATTCCACCCACGCAACCGCGCATGCTCGGCGAGCCGCTCAGCCAGATACACCGACCGATGCCGCCCGCCCGTGCAACCGAACGCGATCGTCGCGTAACTGCGCGTGCTGTCCGATTGCAGCCGCGGCAGCCAGGTGTCGAGAAACTGGCTGATCTGCTCGACATAAAGCTTCACATCGTCCTGCGCTTCCATGTAGTCGCGCACGCCGCCGTCGCGGCCCGACAGCGGACGCAGCGCCGGATTCCAGTGCGGATTGGGCAGCGCGCGCGCGTCGAAGACGAAGTCGGCATCGGCCGGCACGCCGCGGCGATAGGCGAAGGACTCGAACAGCAACGACATGCCGGCCTCGCCGCCCAGGCCGAACTCGGTGATGACATGGCGGCGCAGCTGATGGACATTGAGCTCGCTGGTATCGACGATCGCATCGGCGATCTGGCGCAGCGGCTTGAGCACCTGGCGTTCGAGCGAAATCGCATCGGCCAGGGCCAGGCCGAACTGGCTCAGCGGATGGCGCCGGCGCGTGTCGGCGTAGCGCTTGAGCAAAACCGAGTCGCTGGATTCGAAGAACACCAGCTTCGGGTCCGCGCCCAGCGCGCCGACTGCCGACAGCCACTCGGGAATATTCGCCAGATCGCTGTGGCGGTTGCGCACGTCGATGCCGACCGCGAGCTTGGTCGGCATGCCGTCCTCGGCCTTGATCACGTTCTGCACGAACTGCGGCAGCAACTCGGCCGGCAGGTTATCGACGCAGTAGAAACCCAGGTCTTCGAAGGTATTGAGCGCCACCGATTTGCCCGAGCCGGACATGCCGCTGACGATGACCAGGGTGAACATGCTCGCTTCCGGCGCGGCTTCGGCGCCGGAACGCGCTTCGTTGGCCGCTTCGGGATTGGGATGGGATTCGATGCCGCTCACGATTCGCCGCGCTCCAGGAAGTTGCTGTGCCGGGCGATGAAGGCCGCGGCCGGGTCCAAGCCTTTCATGCGCAGGCTGTGCAGGCGCGTGGCCGCTTCGGTGAGCACCGCCAGGTTGCGGCCGGGCATGACCGGCAGGGTGATCATCGGCACGTCCAGGTCGAGCACGCGGCGCAGGCCGGTGTCGCCGGTCAGGCGCTCGATGCCGGCCGGCTTGGGCTCGCTCATTGGCTTGGTCAGGTGCACGATCAGGCGCAGGTATTTGTTGTTCTTCACCGCGGTGTCGCCGAACATCTGGCGGATGTTGAGCACGCCCAGGCCGCGCACTTCCAGCAGATCCTGCAGCATGTCCGGGCAGGTGCCGTCGAGCACGTCGGGCGCGATCTGGGTGAATTCGGGCGCGTCGTCGGCGACCAACCGATGCCCGCGCGTCACCAGTTCCAGCGCGAGTTCGCTCTTGCCCGATCCCGATTCGCCGGTGATCAGCACGCCGATCGAATAGATTTCCATGAACACGCCGTGCAGCGTGATCTGCGGCGCCAGCGCGCGCGCCAGGTGGTATTGCAGATGATTGAGCAACTCGTGGCCGCGGCGCGGCGACACCCACAGCGGCGTATCGGTTTCTTCCGCGGCGATGCGCAGGTCTTCCGGGCAGGGCTGGTCCTTGCTGATCACCAGGGCCAGTGGCCGGAACTGGATGATCTTTTCGATGGTTTCCCAGCGCAGCCGCGAGTCCAGGCCATCGAGCCAGGTCAGCTCCTCGGTGCCGAGGATCTGCACCTTGTTCGGATAGATCGCGTTGAGGTAGCCGGCCAGCGAGGGCCGGCGGGCGACGGTATTGACCGCCTCGACCAGCCGCCCGTCGCCGCGTTGGCCGGCCAGCCAGCGCAGCGCGAGCCGCTCGCGCTGCTGTTCGAACAGTTCGCCTGCACGGATGCTTTTGCTCATGCGGGGAAGTTTACGAGTAAAGCGATGACGGCGCCTGCGGGGGACGGGATGGGGGGCGTGAAGAGGGGGCAACACCGGTGGCTCGAACGTAACCGCAGCCCTTCGAAACATTGCCCCCTTTGAAAAAGGGGGCGAGCGCCCGGCGCCGGTGCGTTTCAGGTCAACGATCGGAGCGCGGGGGATTTGCTTTTGCTTTTGGGCAGGGCAAAAGCAAAAGCAAATCCCCCCTGGCCCCCCTTTTTCAAAGGGGGGAATCGGTAGGTGGGTTTCAGTAGTTGCCCCCTTCCAAAAAAGAAGGATCGGTAGGCGGGTTTGAATAGTTGCCCCCTTTGAAAAAGGGGGCAAGCGCCCGGCGCCGGTGCGTTTCAGGTCAACGATCGGAGCGCGGGGGATTTGCTTTTGCTTTTGGGCAGGGCAAAAGCAAAAGCGAATCCCCCCTGGCCCCCCTTTTTCAAAGGGGGGAATCCGGTAGGTGGGTTTCGGTAGGGCGGGGCGTTACGCGGTTACAGCCGGCCGTCGACTCACGCCGCGCTGCGCCGACAATGATCGAGCAAGCGATAACTCAACTCCGCCACATTCGGCGCCGAGCGCAATCGCTCGCGAAAACCCGCGTCGGCAAAGCGTTCGGCGAGTTCGGCAAGCAGTTGCAAATGCTGTTGGACGTGATGCTCAGGCACAGCCATCGCCAGCACCAGATCCACCGGCTGGCCGTCGGAAGCGCCGAAATCCACCGGCTGCGCCAATCGCAGGAATACGCCGCGGCTGCTTTCGAACAAGGGCGAGCGGCCATGCGGAATCGCGACCCCGTAGCCGATCGCGGTGCTGGCGAGTTTTTCGCGTTCCTGCAGGCCGGCGCTGAGCGCGGCGGTGACCAGCGGGCTGCCTTCGGACAGCATGCGCGCGGCGGTTTCGAGCACCGCGTTGCGATCGCCGGGTTCTACCAGGATCGCAACGCGCTCCGCGCTCAACAGTTCGTAAAGCGGCATGACGGCGTTGTAGGTGGCTTGCGGTACGTGGCTGGCGCGGAGTTTACGCTATGGGCTCAGGTGAGTTCGCCGTTGCGGGCGAGGCTCTCGCCGCGGTGATGGTCCACTTGCTTGCTCTTGTGCTTCATCAGCAAACGGTCGAGTTTGTCCGCGAGCAGGTCGATGGCGGCGTACATGTCGATCGCGGCGGCATCGCAGTGCAGGGTGCGGCCGGCGATGAGGATGGTGGCTTCGGCTCGATGGTCGGGCTTGTCGAGACTGAGCTGGGTTCGCACGTCGAAGGGATGGTCGTAGTGTCGTTGCAGACGGGCCAGCTTGGTTTCAACGTAGTCGCGCAGGGCTGCGGTGACTTCGAGCTGCTGGCCGTGGGTTTCGATACGCATCGGGGACCTCCTTCACGTCGCGGGTGAATGCAGAAACGTGTTCCGCCCGGTCTTGCCGGACCGAAACGGAACCGGGTGACGCCCTGGCCGGAGCCAGGAAGTCCAGCATCTCACGCTGAGTTTGAGGCGCAAGGGCCCGACTTGGTCCTTTGGTAGTAGCCGCGCCGGAAGGCCTTGATCCGGCAGAGGTTTTTGCACGATGTAAAAGTTTTGCAATGTGATTCGCGACAAAAGGCATAAGCCACGGGGTTGGCGGAAGCAGGGCACGCTGAGCGTGGAAATGTCCGCGCGAGCGCCGGCTGCGCGGGTGAGGAAAGGGGAGCGATGGCGCGCGCCGGCTCGATGGGGCGTGGGCCCTCATCCGCCCCTTCGGGGCGCCTTCTCCCGCAAGTGGGGGAAGGGAGGCGGGACGCCCGCGCGGGGGAGCGAAGAGTGCTGCGACCTTCCAGCTCCGAGCGCATGGCGCTCGGGCGTTCGGCGCCGCGCGAGCCAGTGGCTCGCAAACGCGGCGCCTCACTCTCAAGCCATGCGCACGCGATCCTGAGACGACGGGATGCTCATCGCCTCGCGATACTTGGCCACGGTGCGGCGCGCGACCGGCACGCCGGTGGCCTTCAAGGTCTCGGCCAGACGTGCGTCGGACAGAGGCTTGCGCGGGTTTTCCGCTTCGATCAGGCGCCGGATCATGGCCTGGATCGCGGTGCTGGACGCTTCGCCGCCCGAGCCGGTGTCGATGCCCGAGGCGAAGAACGCCCGCAGCGGCACGGTGCCGCGCGGGGTGCGCGCGTACTTGCGCGCGATCGCGCGCGAGACGGTGGATTCGTGCAGGCCGACTTCGTTCGCGACTTCGCGCAAGGTCAGCGGGCGCAAGGCGCTGTCGCCGAATTCCAGGAACGCGGCCTGCTGCTTGAGCAGGCAGCGCGCGACCTTCAGCAAGGTGTCGCCGCGCGCTTCCAGGCTCTTGAGCAACCAGCGCGCTTCCTGCAGATGGCCGCGCAGATAGCTGGCGTCGGAGGCGCTGGCGTGGCGGATCATGCCTTCGTAGCCGCGATGGATGGAAATGCGCGGCCGCATCGTTTCCGACAAGGCCACGCGCCACAGGCCGCGCTGGCGCCAGATCACGACATCGGGGGTGACGTAGGTGTCGGTGGAGATCGCGCCCATCTGCGCGCCCGGGCGCGGATCGAGCGAGCGCAGCAACTGCACCGCGACTTCGACCTCGGCGACCTCCAGCTTGAGTTCGGAAGCCAGCCCGGCCACGCCCACGCGCGGCAGCCGTTCCAGCGGGCCGGCGCAGATCTGCAGCGCCAGCGCCTTGCCCGGCGTGTCCTCGGGCAGGGTGCTCAATTGCAGGCTCAGGCATTCGCCGAGCGAGCGCGCGCCGGTGCCGACCGGGTCGAAACGCTGGACTTGATGCAGCACCGTCAGCACTTCGTCTTCGCCGACGCTGAGTTCCGGGGCGAGCGAATCGGCGATGGCCTGCAGCGGTTCGCGCAGGTATCCGTCGTCGTCGATGGCTTCGATCAGGGCCACGCCGATGCTGCGGTCGCGCAACGACAGTGGGCTGAGGTGCAGCTGCCACAGCAGGTGATCGAGCAGGGTTTCGGCGTCGGCGACTTGTTCGGCCGCGGGCGAGTCTTCGTCGTTGTCGGACGGGCCGACCCGCTCGTACCAGGTCTCGCCGTCGTCCATCGTCCATTCCGGCTCGGGCGTGGGCGCGTCGCTGCCGGGGCCGGGGCCTTCGCCGTGGTCGGCGTCTTCGCTGGCCGAGGCCGAGGTCGGCGGCGGACGGATTTCGTCGTCGCTGCCCGGCGCCGACGGTTCGGTCCAGTCCAGCAGCGGGTTGCTCTCTACCGCGCTCGCCAGTTCAGCTTCCAGTTCCACAGCCGACAGCTGCAGCAGGCGGATTGCCTGCCGCAATTGCGGCGTCATTACGAGCTGTTGTCCGAGAGAGGCTTGGAGGCGGGGCTTCATGTTCGATGGCTGACGCGACCTGAAAGGCAACGACCTGGAATGTCAGTCGGCCGAGTCGTGCATCGCGGGCGTCTTTCACGCCCGGCAACCGGAAGGTTACAGACGGAAGGTTTCGCCCAGGTAGACGCGACGGACATCGGGATTGGCCAGCAGCGCGTCCGGAGCCCCCTGCGCGAGCACGCCGCCGTCGTTCAGGATATACGCCCGATCGCAAATGCCCAAGGTTTCACGAACGTTATGGTCCGTGATGAGGACGCCGATCCCGCGATTCTTGAGATGGCGCACGATTCGCTGGATTTCGCCGACCGAAATGGGGTCGACACCGGCGAAAGGCTCGTCCAGCAGCATCAGGCGCGGGCGGGCGGCCAGGGCGCGCGCGATTTCCACGCGGCGGCGCTCGCCGCCGGACAGGCTGGCGCCGAGCTGGTCGGCGACGTGGGTCACCTGCAATTCGTCCATCAGGCTGGCCAGTTCGCGCTCGATGCCGCGGCGGTCGAGGTCGTCGCGCAGTTCCAGCACCAGGCGCAGGTTGTCGGCCACGCTGAGCTTGCGGAACACGGACGGTTCCTGCGGCAGATAGCCGACGCCGTACTTGGCGCGCGCGTACATCGGCTCGGCGGTGATGTCCTTGCCGTCGAGCACGATGGTGCCGGCGTCGGCCGGGACCAGGCCGACGATCATGTAGAAGCAGGTGGTCTTGCCGGCGCCGTTGGGGCCGAGCAGGCCGACCACTTCGCCCGCGTCCAGGGTCAGGCCGAAGTCGCGCACGACCTCGCGCTGGCGGTAGGCCTTGCGCAGGCCTTGGGCGACCAGCATCAGCCGCCTCCCTTGGCGGGCGTGGCCTTGGCCGCCGGCTTGGCCGGGGCGGTTTTGGCCGGCGCGGGCTTGGCCGCGGCCGGTGCGGGCGCGGAGGCGTCCTTGTTCTTGGGCTGCAGGCGCATGTTGACGCGACCGCCGACGCCGCCGCTGTCCACCTGGCCGCTCTTCATGTTGTAGACGATGCGTTCGCTGGTGATGGTGTCGCCGGCGTTGTCCACGAAGGCGTTGCCGGTGAGGATCACCGTGTCCTTGGGCATGTCGTAATCGACTTTGTTCGCGCGGCCGTTGAACGGTTTGCCGTCGTCGAGCTCCTGCTTCAAGGTGACCTGCGAGCCGGTCAGCACCACGTAGCTGATGTCGCCGTTGCTGCGCTTGATGTCGGCCTTGGCGGCGTTGATCACCAAGGTGCCCTGGACGATCTTGACGTTGCCGGTGAGCACGCACGGGCCGGTGTCGCTGGCGACCGAGCAGTTGCTCTGGTCGGCGCCGACGTCCATCGGCTGGTTGCGGTCGGAGGTGCGCGCCTGGGCGCCTAGCGCCGTCAGCAGCAACAATGCGGCCAGGCACAGGGCCGGCGGATTAGCGGGCTTTCGCTTCATAGCGCGCCTTGACGTTGGATTTGAGGATCACGTTCTTGGTCTCGAGGTCGGCCTCAAGGCCCAGACCGCTCAGTATAGTGCCCGGCTGGACCATGTTGACCGCGACGGCCGAGGTGGCCTTGTTCGCATCGGGGAACACGTTCAGTTCTTCGGTGGCGATCTTGATCGGCTTGCCTTCGGCGTTGGTGCTGTCGGCCTTGACCTGTCCGCGCAGCCGCACTTCATCGGCCTCGGCGCTGACCCAGCCGCGCTGCGAGCGCACTTCCCAGGCGCCGCCCTGGCTGCCGGGCTTGGGCGGGATCAGGAACAAGGGCGTGGTGATGTCCATGGTCTTGATGTTGGGATCGCGGGTCAGCGTGGGCGCGCGCAGGGTGAACGATTCCTTGCCGGTCTTGTCGAGCACGACCACTTCGAAATCGTTGAGCACGTAGTCGGGCTGCACGTTGGCCTTGCCGGCCAGCGGCTTGTCGCGCTGCGACCACAGCGCCCAGCCGCTGAGCGCGGCGGCGGTGAGCAGGATCAGGGTGAACCATCCGCGCCAGCTCATCCCAGCGCTCCGTTCAAGATGTCGTCGGCATGGCCTTGCGCGCCCAGCAGCAGATCGCACAGCTCGCGCGCCGCGCCTTCGCCGCCGCGCGCATGGGTGCGCCAGTGCACGCGCTCGCGCACCCACGCATGCGCGTTGGCCGGCGCGACCGCCAGGCCGACGTGCGGCAGGATGCGCAGATCGGCGAGGTCGTCGCCCATGAACGCCACTTGCTCCAGGGTCAGGCCCAGGCCTTCGGCGATCAGCTTGACGCAGACCAGCTTGTCTTTGACATCGCCGTGCGAGGTCGCGCCCAGCTCGGCGGCGCGATGCGCGGCGATGGCGCCGCCGCGCGCGGTGACGAAATGCACGGCGATCCCGGCCTTGCGCAACAGCGACAGGCCCTGGCCGTCCTGGACGTGGAAGCTTTTGTATTCGCGCCCGTTGCTGTCGAAGGTCAGCCGGCCATCGGTGAGCGTGCCGTCTACGTCGAAGCAGGCCAGCCGGATGCGGGCGGCGCGTTCGCGGATGTCGGCGGGGTAGTCGTTGAGGTGGCTGTAGGGCACGGGATTGGGGATTTGGGATTCGGGATTGGTGCAAGCGGAAGCGGGGTGGAATCGTCGAGTCCGCCTTTGCGAATCACGAATCCCAAATCCCCAATCCCGGCCGTTAAACCACTCGGGCCCGCAACAAGTCGTGAATGTTGAGCGCGCCGACCACGCGTCGTTCAGTATCCACGACCAGCAGGCCGCTGATCTTGTGAGTTTCCATGAGCTGCGCGGCTTCCACCGCCAGCGCGTCGGCGCCGATGGTCTTCGGCGAGCGCGTCATCACTTCCTTGATCCGGGTCGAACGCAGATCCACGCCGGCGTCGTCGAGGGTGCGGCGCAAGTCGCCGTCGGTGTACAGACCGATCAGGCGCTGATCGTCGTCGACCACCGCGGTCATGCCCAGGCGCTTGTGGCTCATCTCCACCAGCGCTTCGCTGACGGTGGCCTGCGCGGACACGCGCGGCACTTCTTCGCCGGCGTGCATGATGTCGGTGATGTGCAGCAGCAGCCGGCGGCCGAGCGCGCCGGCCGGATGCGAGCGGGCGAAGTCGTCGGCGGTGAAGCCGCGCGCTTCCAGCAGCGCGACCGCGAGCGCATCGCCCATCGCCAGCGAGGCGGTGGTGCTGGAGGTCGGCGCCAGCGCCAGCGGGCAGGCCTCGGCCGGGACGCTGACGTCCAGGTGCACGTCCGATTCGCGCGCCAGGGTGGATTGCGGGCGCCCGGTCATGGCGATCACCGCGTTGCCCTGGCGCTTGAGCACCGGCAGCAGCATCAGCACTTCGTCGCTTTCGCCCGAATAGGACAGGGCCAGGACCACGTCGGCGTCGGTGATCATGCCCAGGTCGCCGTGCCCGGCCTCGCCCGGATGGACATAGAACGAGGGCGTGCCGGTGGAGGCCAGGGTCGCCGCGATCTTGCGCGCGATATGCCCGGACTTGCCCATTCCGGTGCAAACCACGCGGCCATGGGCACCCAGGATCAGCTTGCAGGCCGCGGTGAAGTCGCCGTCGATGCGCTCGGCCACCGCGGCCAGGGCCTGGGCCTCGATCTCGAACACGCGCCGGCCGCTCTCGGCCAGCCCGGTTTCGGCGCGGCCGACGAGCAAGGCATTGGGGTCGCTGGCGGGGACGGGTCGGGTCATGGGGAGGCCGGTCATAGAAGTGCCGTGTCGAAGGTCGCCATTTCGGACCGAAGGGCTTTCCGCTAGGCTAATCCGCCAATTCTAAGCGGTTCGTCCGCCCAGCGCCGTTCCGGCCGGCACATCCGCGCCGTACGGCCATCCGCATTCAGCCGGCCTCGGGCCCGCGCAGCCAGGCTGCGCCGACCCGGTCGCCGCTTTTTCCCTTCGGCCCGCCCCCCGGGCCGTACCGTCCAGAGGCTTTGAGTTGAACGCCGAAACCATCCGCACCCTGATCGAACAAGGCCTGCCCGGCGCGCAAGCGCAGGTGCGAGGCGACGACGGCGTCCATTTCGAGGCCACCGTCGTGGCCGAGGCGTTCCGCGGCAAGCTGCCGCTGGCCCGCCACCGCCTGGTCTATGCGACCTTGGGCGAGCGCATGGGCGGCGAGATCCACGCCCTGGCGCTGAAGACGATGACGCCGGAAGAGGCCCAATTCGGCAAGTCGTAAGCGCCGGGGGCGGGGGCCGACTTCACCGTCGCCTCACCCACGCGCCGCGGCTGGCTTCTACCATTGCCGCTCACGGCATTCCGCTCCTCCCATCTCATTCCCGGCTCCCCAATGCAAAAAATCGTGGTCGAAGGCGGCCAGCCGCTCAACGGCGAAGTCAAGATTTCCGGCGCCAAGAACGCTGTCCTGCCGATCCTGTGCGCGACCTTGCTGGCCGACGCGCCGGTGACGATCCGCAACGTGCCGCGCCTGCACGACGTGCTGACCACCGCCAAGTTGCTGGGCGAGCTCGGCGCGGGCGTGAGCACCGAAGGGGCGACGATCACGGTCGATCCGACCACGGTCAACAGTCACGTCGCGCCTTACGAGCTGGTCAAGACCATGCGCGCCTCGGTGCTGGTGCTGGGGCCGCTGCTGGCCAAGTACGGCCAGGCCGAGGTCTCGCTGCCGGGCGGTTGCGCGATCGGTTCGCGTCCGGTGGATCAGCACATCAAGGGCTTGCAAGCGCTGGGCGCTGAGATCACGGTCGAGAACGGCTACATCAAGGCGCAGCGCAACGGCCGCCTGAAGGGCGCGCGTTTCGTCTTCGACGTGGTGACGGTGACCGGCACCGAGAACGTGCTGATGGCCGCGGTTCTGGCCGAAGGCACCAGCGTGCTGGAAAACGCGGCGATGGAGCCGGAAGTCGTCGATCTGGCCGACTGCCTCAACGCCCTGGGCGCCAACATCGAGCATGCCGGCAGCGGCCGGATCGTGGTCCACGGCGTGGAGAAACTGCACGGCGGCAGCCACGACGTGCTGCCCGACCGCATCGAAACCGGCACCTTCCTGGTCGCCGCGGCGATGACCGGCGGCCGCGTGACGGTCACCGGCAGCCGCGCCGACACCCTGGATTCGGTGCTCGACAAGCTGCGCGACGCGGGCGCGAAGATCGAGGTCGATGGCGACCGCATCACCCTGGACATGGGCGGCCGCCGCGCGCGCGCGGTGGATCTGGTGACCGCGCCGTACCCGGCGTTTCCGACCGACATGCAGGCGCAGTTCATGGCGCTCAACTGCATCGCCGAAGGCGCGGGCGTGATCAACGAGACCATCTTCGAAAACCGCTTCATGCACGTCAACGAACTGCTGCGCCTGGGCGCGGACATCCGCGTGGACGGCCACACCGCGGTGGTGCGCGGCGTCGCCAAGCTCAGCGGCGCGCCGGTGATGGCGACGGATCTGCGCGCTTCGGCGTCGTTGATCCTGGCCGGACTGGTGGCGCAGGGCGAGACCACGATCGATCGCATTTATCACCTCGACCGCGGCTACGAGAACATCGAAGAGAAGTTGTCGAAGCTTGGGGCGAAGATTCGCAGGGTTGGGTGATTCCTACGAAACTATTCCCTCTCCCGCTTGCGGGAGAGGGAGACAAGCGAAGCGTTCCAGTTGTTGTCGCTGCAACCTTTGGACGCCGCAAAGAAAAAGCCCCGCATCCGCGGGGCTTTTTCGTCTGGCCGATACTGCGATCCAACCAGATTGTTACGCCACCACCCGCCTCAACGCACCGCCTGCACCCGCAGATCGATCGCATCGTTGCCGTTCTCGCGCTGCAGAATTCGCGCCGGCACCGGCATGCCCGGTACCACCCAGGCGATGGTTTCCTTGTCGCCGTTCTTGCTCGACACCTTGGTCGCCTGCTGCGACTTGCCGTCGATGGTGATCGCTTCCTTGCCCACCACGGTGTAGGTCAGCTGCTTGGTTCGGCCGTCTTCGACCATGCGGTAGCTCATCGGCTTGCCGGCGTTGGCGTCGCGCACCAGCGCCAGGTTGATCAGCAGCGCGTCCAGGTCGCCGGACTGCAGCTTGATCGGGCCGGCGCGGTCGGGCTTGACGTCGCCGGTCCAGGTCGCCACGCCGCGCGACCAGTCGTAGCTGGCGTTCTTGGTCTTCTTCTTGGTCAGCACCTTGCTCGAATCGCTGCCGCTGAGCGGACGCAATTGGCCGGCGTTCTCGTCGAAGGTGGTGCTCTGCTGCAGTTCCGCCAGCGGGCTGGAGATCGACAGGTTGTACTTCCAGCGGTTGCCGTCGGCCTGGGACAGGCTCATGCGGCCGGCGCCCTGGATGCCCATGTAGCTGGCCTGATAGTCGGCGCTGAACGGCTTGACCGCCGCAGCCGGGGCGCTGACCGCGGCCAGGGCGAAGGCCAGGGCGGCGAAGCGAATCTTGGTGGACAGGTGGGTCGTCATTGTTCGTTGACTCCTTTGTATTCGACCAGGCGTAAATCGTAGGTGTCCTGGCCATCTTCGCGCTGCAGGATGCGCACAGGGGTGGGAACGCCATCGACCACCCAGATCGAGGTTTCCTCGTTGCCGCTCTGCACGCGGTTGACGCGCATCGCGTTGAAGCTCATGTCGTCTACCTTGACGCCTTCCAGCTCCTGGGCCACCAGGTATTGATGGGGGCGCAGGCGCCCGGAATCCACGAAGCGGTAGTTCAAGGTCTTGCCGGGCTGGGCGTCGCGGACCACCGCCAGGTTGATCAGCAGGCCGCTCATGTCGCCGTCCTCCAGCGCGATGGGCTTGCGCCGGTGTTCCTTGATGTCGCCGCTCCACTGCGCGGCGTGCTTGCTCCAGTCGTAAGTGCCGGTGATGGTGCGCTTGGAGAACAGCAGCTTGCGCACCATCGTCTGGCTCAACGGCCGGTAAGTGTCGCCGACCAGGTCGAACAGCGTGCTCTGCTGCGCGGCCGCGCCGGTGAGGCCCATCATGCCGTGCTCGGCGCGGATGTCGAGGTCGATGCGCCAATGGCCGGCTTCGGGCTTGACCTGCATGGTCGCATCGCCCAGCGCCTTGCCGCCGTTGAAGACCTGGTAGTTGGCCACGAACGGTTCCAGCGCGAGCGCGCTGCCGGGGGCGGCCACGCCGGTCAGGGCGGCCAGAAGCAGGGGCAGGAGGGACTTCATGACGCGGGTGAGTCCTGGGGGCGTGCAGCGCGAGGGGAGAGTGCGTGCCCGGGCCGCGCGTTGCCGCCGCGGGCGCGGCGTTCACACCGCGCTGCCGTTGCCCGGGTCGGTCAATCGGCCGGCGAAATCTAAACGCAGCGGCGTAAATAGCGGATGACCGTCCAGGCTCACGGTTGCGCCGTGTTCAGCCAGGCGGCCGAGGGTCGCCAGTCTCATTACCGCCAGCAATAAGGGGTGTTCCACGCTGAGGACACGCTCGGCAAGCAAGTCGGCTGTATCGCCGGTGTGGATCGGCACCACGGCCTGCGCGATCACCGCGCCGGCGTCGAGTTCCGGGATCACGAAATGCACGCTGGCGCCGTGTTCTTGCTCGCCTTCTTCGATGGCCCGGGCATGGGTGCGCAGGCCGCGGAACTTGGGCAGCAGCGAGGGGTGGATGTTGATGGTGCGGCCGCGGAAGCGTTCGACGAAGGCGTCGCCGAGGATGCGCAGGTAGCCCGCGCACAGCACCCAGTCCGGGCGCGAGGCGGCGACCGCGTCGGCGAGCTCGGCGTCGAAGGCCTCGCGGCTGGGGAAACGCTTGGCCTCGGCCGACCAGCGCAGCGCCTCGGGGACGCGTTGCAGCGCGACCGCGCCGGGTTTGTCGGAGTAGACGCCGACGATCTGCCCGGCCAGCGTGCCGGCGGCGATGGCGTCGATGACGGCCTGCAGGTTGCTGCCGCGGCCCGATGCGAGGACGGCGATGCGGGGGAGCGGTTGGGGCATTGCAGGCTGCGCGGTGGGTGCGGAGCGGCATTTTAGGCGATATGGGGGCGGCCCTCACCCCGACCCACCCCGGCCCGAACGCGTAGCGTTCGGGCGTTCGGTGCCGCGCGAGCCAATGGCTCGCAAGCGCGGCCCCTCACCCCGCACGCGGGAAAGGGGGTAAAAGCGGCTTCTGCCTCTCTCCCGCGTGCGGGAGAGAGGGTGGGGTGAGGGCTCGAGATCAGGCCGCCCCCGCAAGAATCAGAACTTCGCATCCACCGAAACAAACCACTGCCGCGGCGCGCCCGTCAGCAAGGTCTGGAACGTCCCCTGCGGATCGGTGTCGCGAAAGCCGTTGCTGCCCAAGGTCGCGATGTAGGTCTTGTCCAGCAGGTTGTAGACGTTCAAACCCACCCGCAGCGACTTGATCTGCCCCACGTCCTTGCGCTGCCAGCTCACTCCCGCATCCCACAGCCAGAACGCGTCGGTGCCGGCGTCGTTGGTGTAGGTGTAGTAACGCTTGCCGGTGTACTTGCCGCCCAGGCGCAGTTCGAAATCGCCGGCGCCGTAGCTGATCTCGGTGGCGAACAACTGCTTGGGCGTATCCACCACCTGCTTGCCGCGCACCTGCACCAGCTTGCCGCTGCTCAGGTAATTCGAGCGGTACTGCGAATCGTTGTAGGCATAGCTGGTGAGCCAGCGCAGGTGTTCGGTCGGCGTCCACACGAAGGCGAATTCGCCGCCGAGCGTGCGCACCTTGCCGACGTTGGCGAACTGGTTCGGACAGCTGACCACGCCGGGGCAGGGCACGATCACCAACTGGCGGTTATCGAAGTTGACGCCGTACAACGTGGTGGACAGCTGATAGTGATCGTCGCCGTAGCGCCAGCCCAGTTCCAGGGTCTTGGACTCTTCCGGCTTGGCGCTGGCGCGGCTGAGGTCGAAGGACGCTTGGGTCAGCGACCACGCGCCGTTGACGCCGGGACGGAACGCCGCCTGGTTTTCCGCGTAGTTGGCGAACACGTCGCTCTGCTCGTTCAACTTCCACGACAAACCGAGCTGCGGCAGGAAATTGTCGCGCGTGGTCAGGCGTCCGCCGGCGCGGCCGGGAACCACCACGGTGCCGTCGGTGACCACGTTCTGGCCCTTGAAGCCGGCGTTGATGGTCAGGCGTTCGTCGAACAAACGCATCGTGTCCTGCAGGAACCACTGCCGGGTGCGGGTATCGAAACGCTGGCGGAACAGGCGCTGGGCGAACTCGCTCGGATCGAAGAAGCGCTGATCGTCGATGGGCCCGGCGATGTTGACGAAGCTGCGACCGGCGCCGTGCACGCTGTCTTCGAGCCAGAAGCCGCCTTCCAGCGTGTGCTGGTCCAGGGTGTAGGCCAGGCGCGCGTTCAAGCCGCTGCGCTCGATGTCGTAGCTGGTGATGCGCAGCGCCATCGGAATCGTCGGCGAGCTGATGTAAGGCGTGAACCAGTGGCCCTGGCCTTCGTTGCGGTGGTAGTAGGCGGTGGCGTTCAGGCGCAGCTGGTCGTTGAGATCGAACTCGCCCGACACGCTGGCCAGATCGTCGTTGCGCATGCCGCGCGCCAGGTAATACGCATCGTCCTTGGTCTTCACGCAACCGCTGAACTGGCCCTTGGCGGCGGCCAGCGCGCGCTGCCAGTCGGGTGCGTAGTTGTCCCAGTCGTAGCCGCAGCGGCGGATCAGGTCGAGCGACATGTCCTGATCGTCGGTTTCGTTGCGGCGCGAAGTGGACAGCCACGCAGCGATGCGGCCGCGATCCCACTGATACACCGCCTTGCCGTTGAACTGCTGCTGCTCCTGCACGCCGGCGCCTTTCCAGCGATCGGCTTGACTGTGCATGCCCGACACGTAGGCGCTGAAGCCGCCGTGATCGCCGGTGTCCACGCGCACGAAGCTGCGCAAGGTGGCGTTGTCGCCGTAGGCGAGGTTGACTCGCGCGCCGAATTCGCTTTCCGGATCGGAGGAATGCAGCAACAGCGCGCCGCCCAGATTGCTGGTGGAGGGAATGCGCAACGCACCGGAGCCTTGCGCGAGTTCTAGCTCGGCGATGTTCTCCGGCAGGATCGCGCGGTTGGGCGACAGGCCGTTGTTGTTCGCGTAGCTGTTGTCGCCCAGCGGCAGATCGTCGAGCGTGTAGCCCAACTGGTTCTGGGCGAAACCGCGGATGGCGATGCGGTTGGACCACTCGTAGCTGCCCCACGGATCGGAGGAGACGAAGTGCACGCCGGGCAGTTTCTCCAGCACCTTGACCGGATTGGTGCCTAGCGCGCTGGCCTGCAGCTCGACCTTGCCGATGTGCTGGACCTGACGCACCTCGCGATGGCCGATCACCGAGATCGTGTCCAGCGTCGCTGCGGTTTCCAGCGGCGCGCCGCCGGCGGCGACCGCGGCGGTGCTGGCGTTGCGCACGCCGGCATCGGCGGGCGTGGACGGGGTTTGTGCCTGACAGACCAGGGGCAGCACGGCGAGCAGCGCCAGCGCCAGGGGAGTGCGGGTCGGGGTTTTCATGCGGTTCTCGAGGAATGCGCGCCACGGCTGCGGCGTCTGGCGGCATTACAGCGAGGCGATATGAAGGCCCGTACGCGTGGGGCGGACTGCGCGGCGTACCTGTCTAGTCGGTCGTGACGGGCGGCGCGTTCAGTTTGTGGCGTGGGTGTCGAAAAGGGCGTTTCCTGGCGTAGCGGCCCGTGAATTTGCCCCCTTTGAAAAAGGGGGCGAGCGCCCGGCGCGGGTGAGTTTCGAAGTGATTGATGGGAGCGCGGGGGATTTGCTTTGCGCGGGTAACAGCAAAAGCAAATCCCCCCTAGCCCCCCTTTTTCAAAGGGGGGAACTGCTGGCGATGGGTGGGGGAGAGGTGCGGGGTGTCTGTCAGTAGCGTTGCTTACCGGCTATCCACACCGCTTCGACCTGCGGCAAGCCGCGCGACACTCGCACGCGCAGCAGATCCGCGCGCAGGCCTGGAGCGATCTCGCCGCGATCTCGGTAACCCACCGCCCGCGCCGGCGTACGCGTAACCATCGCAACCGCGCGCGCCAAGCCGATGGACTCCCACTCGCCCAACTGGAACGCAGCCATCAGCAAACTGCCGGGCACGTAATCCGACGACAGCACGTCGAGCACGCCCGCGCGCGCCAGATCGCTGGCGGCGACGTTGCCGCTGTGCGAACCGCCGCGAACCAGATTCGGCGCGCCCGCCAGCACCTGCAGGCCGGCCGCATGCGCGGCGTTGGCGGTCGCCAGATTGACCGGGAACTCGGCGATGCAGGCGCCGGCTTCAACCGCTTCGGCGACGTGGTTCAGATCCGAATCGTCGTGGCTGGCCAGCGGCAAGCCGAGATCGCGCGCCATGGCCAGCACCACGCGGCGATGCGCATCGGCATGACGCCGCTGCAATTGCTGCAGATGCTGCACGCGCGCCTGGAACTGCTCGTGATCGCGGGCGTTGCCATGGCGCGCGCTGTAGCCGCGATACAGCTCCAGATCGTGAAATTGCCGCTGCCCGGGCGTGTGATCCATCAACGACATCAGCCGCAGCCCGGGCGTGCGCAACAGCGGCTCCAGCCGCGCTGGCAGATCCGGGCAGGGCAGTTCGCAGCGCAGGTGCACGGCGTGCTCGACCCGCAAACCGCCGTCCTCGCGCGCTTCGGCCAGCGCGGCCAACAGCGCCTGCGGATCGACCGCTTCCTCGGCGTCTTCTTCGCCCACCGAGATGGCGTTTAGCGCGGTGGTGATGCCGGCGGCCAGCAACTGCGCATCGTGCGCGCGCAGCGCGGCGGCGGCCGGCCAGTGCGCGCCGGGGCGCGGCAGCAGGTGTTTTTCCAGATTGTCGGTGTGCAGCTCGACCAGGCCGGGCAGCAGGTAATCGCCTTCGCAATCCAGCGCCGCCGGCGAGCGGCTGCGGCCCTGGCCGATCTCGCGGATCAGGCCGTCGGCGATCAGCACATGCCCGGCGATCACCGCCCCGGGCAGGATCAGTCGTGCGTTGTCGAGCAACAGTTCGGTCATCTGCCTAAACGGGAAGCGGCGCGGCGGCGGGTTCTGTCACGGCCATGCAACGCCAGCGCGTTCTCATGGCCGCTGATGCCAAGCCCGACCTGTCTAGTCAAACAGGCGCAGATGGAGGTTGTATGACATCCACCCAGCGAGCCGTCGTAGCCAGCGACCCCGCCGACACGGCCGCCGCGCTGTTCGCGACGGACGAAACCCCGCATCGCGAGAGCGACGATGTCGCCGGCGATTACTCCGCCCAGCGCGACGCCGCGCTGCCGCTGTGGCAACAGATCGAAGCCTCGCTGCTGAAGGACATCCGCGCCGGCAACCTGAGCGAAGGCGACAAACTGCCGTCGGCGTTCGATCTGGCCAAGCGCTTCGGGGTCAACCGCCACACCGTGCGGCGCGCCATCGAAGCCCTGGAAGAACGCGGCTTTCTGCGCACCGAAACCGGCCGCGGCAGTTTCGTGCAGGAGCATCCGTATCACTATCCGATCGGCCGCCGCACCCGTTTCGGCAAGGCTATGCACGACCTCAACGTGGAAAGCCGCTATCGCCTGATCGAAGCGGGCATCCAGACCCCGCCGCGTCAGGTCTCGCGCTCGCTGGGGCTGATCTCGGGCGAACGCGTGCACCGCATCGTCTATTCCAGCGAAGTCGAAGGCCGCACTGTGGACCACAGCGAGGCCTGGTTTCCGGCCTCGCGTTTTCCCGGCCTGGACCGCGTATTCGCCGAACAATTGTCGGTGACCCGCACCCTGGCCGAATTCGGTGTGCGCGATTATCTGCGCAAGCACACCTCGGTGATGGCGCGCCTGCCCGGCGCCGAAGTCGCGCGCGTGCTCGGCCAGTCCACGCGCCGACCGGTGCTGTGCGTGCATTCGCTCAATGTCGATACCCAGGGCGTGCCGGTGCAATTCGGCGTGACTTCCTTCGCCGGCGACTGGGTACAGCTGATGGTGATGACCGATTCGTGACATGAACTTGCCAGGCCCTGGCGGCTGCGCGGTTTGAGTCACGCCAGTGGCTGGCGATGCGTCCTAGCCTGCGGGCTCCTTTCACCGCAGGAGCACCGCATGTTGCATTCCCGATTGCATCGCTGCAGTATCGCCGCGTCCATCGTCCTGGCGCTGGCCTGCGCCGCCGCCGCACCGGCCATGGCCAAGACGCCGAAGGTGTTGTTCATCGGCACCGACGGTTTTCGCGGCGACGTGTACGGCACCACGCCCACGCCGAATCTCGACGCCCTGGTCGCCGACGGTTACCTCGGCCGCGAAGGCCTCACCGCCGACACCGCGATCAGCGGCACCGGCTGGTCGTCGCTGTTCACCGGCGTGGAGCGCGACAAGCACGGCGTCTACGACAACAGCTTCAAGGGCAAGAACTACGCCGCATGGCCCGACGTGCTGAGCCGCATCGAAGCGGTCGCGCCGGGCAAGCGCACCGCCGCGGCGCTGTCGTGGTCGCCGCTGGCCACCGAGATTCCGTGGAAGGCCGACACGGTCTACAGCGCCGGCAGCGACGCCAACGTGCTCAGCAAGGGCCTGGAATTGCTCGGCGATGCGGCCGGTCCGGACGTGCTGCTGCTGGATTTCAACCAACCCGATGAAGCCGGCCACGCCGGCTCGTACTTCAACCGCGACGCCAGCGGCTATACCGCGGCGATCCGCGGCATCGACGGCTACATCGGCCAGCTCACGGCCAAGCTGCGCGCGCGTGCGAACTACGCCAACGAAGATTGGTTGATCATCGTCGGCACCGATCACGGCGGCTCGATCCATCACGGCCACAACACGCCGGAAGACCGCAAGACGCTGATCGCCTTCAGCGGCGAATCCGTGCCCAAGCTGGGCCTGGAACCGCTGCGGCTGGCGCCGCGCCAAGTCGATGTCGCGCCGAGCATCCTCGCCCATCTGGGCCTGGCGGTTCCGGCCGGTCTCGACGGCCGGCCGATGCAAAAGCCCGCGCGCGAAGCCGCGCCCGCGCTCGGCGTGAATCTGCTCGCCAACGCCGATGCCGAATATTCGCAGGGCCGCATCGATCGTGCCTACGACAGCGACGTGCCGGGCTGGCGCAAGGGCAACGGCGGGCAAGTGGTGAACTACGCGCAGTACACGTGGTTGCCGGCGAGGCCCAGCGGCGGCGGCGCGAATCTGCTGATCGGTCGCGATACTTCGCGCAGCAACACGCTGAGCCAGCGCGTCGATCTGCGCGGTTTGAATCTCAGCGACGGCGCGGCGACGTTCAAGCTCAACGCCGACCTGGGCGCATCCAGCGGCCACCGCGCGCGGGTGTTCCTGCGTTTCTACGATCTGCGCGGACTGGCCAGCTTCAGCGCCGCCGGCATCGGCCACGTGTTCCGCGGCAGCGACTACTACCGTTACGACATCGCCGCCGACCGCGTCGCCAGCGGTTACCCGCAATCCATCGCCGCCAACTGGCCGGGCCTGGAGAAATTCGCCGGCGGCGCGCGCGATATCGACGCGGCCTTCGAAGCCGGCAACGGCAAGGTGTATTTCTTCAAGGACGCGCAATACCTGCGCTACGACCTGGCCGCGCGCAGCGTCGACCCGGGTTATCCCGCGCCGATCGCCGGCAGCTGGCCGGGCCTGGAGAAATTCGCCGGCGGCGCGCGCGACATCGAGGCGACGTTCTTCTTCAGCCGCAGCAAGCTGTATTTCATCAAGGGCGATCAGTACATCCGCTACAACCTCGACAGCGATCGCGCCGACAGCTATTACCCCGGCTATCTGTCCGACGCCACCTGGCCGGGCAGCGGCTACTGGCCGGCGAACTGGTCGGGCGCGCTGAACTTCGCCAACAGCAAGTCGTACGCGTTCAAGCCCGGCGAGTATCTGCGCTACGACCGCGTGCTCGATCGCGCCGACGCCGGCTATCCGGCGGCGATCAGCGCCTCCAGCTGGCCGGGCCTGCAAGCGCTCTACACCGGCAGCGCGTTCGAACTGGCGCCCGCCAGCGGCAACGGCCCCTTGCAGACCTACAGCCTGCAAGGCCGAGTCCCGGCCGACGCGCAATGGGCTGAGGTGGAAATCCGTTTCGAACACGGCAACGCCACCGGCGATGCGTTCGCGGACAAGCTGGGTTTGACGATCGAACGCTGATATCGCCAAGCATCCCCGCCGGACCGGCTATGTCCGGTCCGGCGTTAGGCTGATGCCCGCTTTGACGAGACTCCTCGCTGTCGAAGCGATAGATATTCTGAGAACGTCTTCAAATAGGGGCGACAGCAGCGATCGGCTGTGCCAATTGTCGATAAATATTGAGGAAATATGTGTGCTGCTATGAGTCTTGGTTGTTCAATGGGCTATTGCTCTTCTACGCATAAGCGGACAGCAAAGCGATCGCGCACTTTGGTGGATCAAATGAATGCGAAATGTGCAGTTGTGCTCGAGATTTAACTTCATCTGTTGCTGTCGGCTGCCTGTGTCTGATCGTGAATTCTTGAGTGATACTATTCGCTAGGACGCGCCTGGCTGACACGGAGCATTTGCAATGCCTTTTGTGAACGAATTTGTCCCTGCAGAAGACGTCGAGAAGTATGACCTCAAGGCAATTGACGACAATGTTTTTGTTGGCCGAACCAGGGCGCGGGATTGGACGATAGATCGAGATAGAGATATCTATCTAAGAAACATCGCATCAGGCGGTGGTGCTGAGCCCGAGCTTCGTAACCGAACGGAATGGACCTTTTTTTGGAATTCCGATCTGATTTACCTCCGGCTTGATTTGATCTCGGGTGGAGAGGATGCGGGCAATGTTGGTTGGTCACATTGGAAGCTGGTTTGGCTCAACGGGAACAATGGTTTACCTCCGCACCTAAAGGATAAGAAGGCGCAGATCTTGGTAGATCTTGAGGATGCGTTACTTGTCTATAGAAGCTTCGGTATCTACTCGCGTGAATGGTCTGGGTACCGCGTCACGCTGGAGGTCGATAGGAGCTGCGTGATATGACGCAGACGCTCACGGCGGACGAGGCGATTGCGCTTCTGCGCAACAATCCTACTGATTACGCGACTAAAGACCAGTTGCACGCGCTGGCGGCACAGGTGGATGCAGATAGTTCTGGACGCCTGACTGTGCTTTACAGTGGGCCGGCAACCAAAGGTGTTTGGTCTACTGACGTAATCAACGCAATGCGCGCGGCTGGAGAAGATGTTCGGGTAATTAATGGAAGTCACGCATCAGATTTTTTGAATTCTCGTGATTTCTTTCACGCGGTCGCAAGGGCTCATGATCTTGATGATCCGGAGCCTTTGGTTCGAAGCCAATATCGTGGGCCTGCCTCCGACTGGCTCTATCACCCCACAGAAGGTCCCTGGGCTGACGCATCAGCGCGATTCGCCGACGCAACGAAGGGCGAGGTTCGCGCAATCGTCGGCGATGCTCAGCCCAGTCGGGTGTTCGGTGCGGTGGAAGTGCCGCACATCCTCGCAAACCAGAATGTCACGACGGTCGAAGGCATTCCACGTGAAGTGCTCGCCGCACGCCAGTCAAGTCATGGCACGCAAGCCGCGTTCGAAATGATCGTTGCGCGGGCCCGCGACAATGTTGGGCAATTGCACGTTGCGGTTAATTACGCGGGAGCGCCGCTACGCGGAGATGACAGCGCGCTACTGATGGACAGCCGCAGCTACTTCGCCGGCACCCAAATCGAAGGCAAGACCCCGAGGTTTACCACGGTCACCCGGCCGCTGGCCGACAGCATGAACCCGCCGACGGAATACGTGCAGGCTGGACAACGACATCTGGAGGACTGGCACGCGCAGTTGGCGCGCGAAGCGCGTGCAGCGGAAGCCGCGCGGGGCGCACCCATCAGGCGCATGGGCGTCGCGGCTGGGCTCGGTGTGGCAGCCAGCGCCTACGACGCTGTACAAACAGGCCAGCGCGTAGGCACATTGCTGGCTCAGGACAATCCGCTTGCCGCTCAATCCGCGCTGACTCACTACGCTGCACGCGGCACCGGCGGTTGGATCGGAGGCGCCGCCACAGGTTTGGCGGTGGGTTGGGAAACCGGCCCCGGTGTGATCGCGTTCGTCGCTGTTGGTGCGATGGCCGGCAGCCATGTCGGCGAGAACGCGGCGCAGTGGTGGGACGATCGCAAGATATATAGCCAGACCGATGGCAACGGCGTGGACTGGCGTTTCAACGGTCAGCAATGGCTGCGGCAGGAGCAAGGCGACCTGCAGGACGACGGGATCGATGCGCCCGCGCAGCAGTCGTTCTCGGCTTTGCCCGACAAGGCGCGGGAGTTGAATTATCTCGCCAGCAACGCCGCGACCGCATTGTCGCTGGGCAAGCTGGAAGCGCCGCGCGATCCCTACGATCTTCCGGCCAACGAGCGCGATTCACGCAGCCTGGCGGAGGCCAATTGGAAGTACGACG
The DNA here is from genome assembly GCF_052113885.1 of Lysobacter sp. TAB13. Classification (NCBI taxonomy): domain Bacteria; kingdom Pseudomonadati; phylum Pseudomonadota; class Gammaproteobacteria; order Lysobacterales; family Lysobacteraceae; genus Lysobacter; species Lysobacter sp. TAB13. Next base: position 109,863 of record NZ_JBFRDR010000008.1, read on the forward strand.
CCGACAGTGGCGCGTGGCATCGCGAGGTGGTTATAGCGCGTACCGACCGCGGCCATCCGCTGACGCGGCCGGAAACCGCTTCGCCGGAACGGGCCGTGGAACTGGATCGCGCGGCCGAGCAGGTCATCCGCGAGAATCTCGCCAGCGGTCCGGCGCCGGTGGCGGCGCGTTATGAGATCGCTTATCGCGCCAACGGCTGGGAGCGCCTGGGGCCGATGCCGGAAGCGGTGCATGCCGCATTGGCAAGTTCTGATCGATTGATGGCGTCGGACAAGGAGCTCTATCAACGTGCCGAGGATGGCAGCTGGCGGCGCGAATCCGGCGAGATGGCGCAGGGCAATATCCCGCGCGAACTCGATGGGATACGCGCGCAGTTGCAGCCGGCGCTCGCGCAGCACGCGGAGCAAGTGGCTGCGATCCCGAGCTGGCAGGCGCCCACGCGCGAACAACTGGACCGAACGAATCTGCTGACGGCGTATGCGGCCGTGGGCGTCGCGCCGAATCCGGAGCGTCTGAATGCCGCGTTGGAAGCGGTGCGGCGCACGCGCGATGGCCAAGGCATCGATGCGGCGACCACATCTCTTCATCTGGAGCGAGGACAGAGCGGCCGCTTCGACGTCCACAGCCCGATCGCGCATCTGCGTCGCGACGGCGATGGCGTGGTGCGGGTGGGGGCGGTCACCAGCGCACAGGAAGTCGAATTGGCCTTGGTCGATCTGCGTTCGCGGCCGGCGCAGTTGCCCGATGCGCTCGATCTGCGCATCGCCGCGTTGTCGCCGCAGCAGCGCGAGGCGCAGGAGCAAGTAGTGCGCGAGGCCAACCGTCAGGGACTCTCGCATGACGAAGTGCGGCAGGTCGCGCAACAAGCCGCGGCGATCGACGCATCCCCTGCCGTCGGCGCCGCGACAGTGCCGCCAATCCGTGATCCGGAACTTGTCCGCGGCGCCGTTCAGGAGCCGCGTGCGCCGCCGCAGTCGGCTGAGACGGTTTCTACCGTTGCGATGGTGCCGCCTTCTGCCGCGATCGAAATCAATAACGGCGAACGAAAGCCCGAGCCGATAGCCGAGTCGGCCAAGCACGAAGCCGTTGCCACCCAGCCACCGCGTCCCGATGGATCGTCTCCCGTAGCGGAAGCGGCGCCGCCACCCGTTGCGAAGGACATTCCCGCACCCGTCGAAGGCGACGACACGCTCAAGCCCGGCGACCAAGGCCAGCAGGTCGAGTTGTTGCAGTACCGATTGCAGCGCGTGGGCTATCGGGCTCCCGACGATATGCCCTTGCCGCAGCACGGGCGTTTCGATGCAGCAACCGAGCATGCGGTCAGGCAGTTTCAGCGCGATCAAGGTTTGCCGGACAGCGGCCGGGTCGATCCCGATACGCTGCAGGCCTTGTCGGTGGCGCAGCATGTGCGTATCGAATTGACGAAGGCTGCCGAGCAGGACGCACCCGCGGCGCAATCCAGGCGCGCCTCGCTACTGCCACCGACGCCGACAGCCGATTCCATCGAGGATGCGATCAAGCGGCTGGATACCTATCCATTGCCCGATATCGCGCCGACCCAACCGCTTGCCACACAGGCGCCTGCCGCTCCGGCCGCGTTGCAGCCGATCGCGGATCAGGTGCCGAAAACTTCCTTGGCCGACGCCAACATCGCTGCGCGCGTCGATCCGCATGTTTTGTTGCCGCGTGAACCGCATTCGATCGCCGATGAACCCAAGGTCGCTACCGACGTGCAAGTGGCGCCGGCAAAGGCGACGCCATCAAGCGCCCGCGAGCAACCCGCCACCGATGTATCGCGGTTGTCGCCGGAAGATCAGGCAATGTTCGCCAAGATTCGAGGACAGGCTCCGGACAACGTCCCGGACGCCACCGTGGCCCACGCGATGCTGGAGGCCAAGCGCAACGGCATTCCCGACGCTGAGCGAGTGGGGCAGGTCGGCGTCGTCGGCGGCACGTTGTGGGTTGGGAGCGTGACACCGGGTTTCATGGCGGGCGTGTCGGCGACCGCGCCGGCGCCGCCGATGCAGGACACCGTGCGCGAAGCGCAGGCGTTCAACCAGCAGCGCGATCAACAGCTCGCCCAAGAGGCGATGCAGCGCAGTCAGGACGATCCCAGCCAGGGCCCGAAGCGCTAGGCTACCGGGACGTCGTCGAACGAGCTTCGTCTGTCGCCGGCGTGCGCGATTGCAATGCAGTGCCGTAACTATTGTGACGGATGCCGCTAAATTCATTGCGATACACCTCGATCGGACAGCCGCTCAGCTTCCGCTTCCAGCCCGAATCGGCAAAGCTGCCGACTGCGGCGGCACGGGGGCGAGCGTGGGCACGGACAGGGCGATGCGGTGGGTGTGGATGTGGGCGGCGTTGATCGCGCCGTCGGCGGTGCTGGCGCAGACCGCGGCGGGCCACGAGGCGGGCGCGGCGACGTGCGTGGAGCAGGCGGTGGTGCTGCCCGATCCGGCCGAATGCCTGCGCCGCTACCAGCGCGAGCCCGACGGCGACCTGCCGGCGACGCTGACGGCGCTGTACGAACGCAACGTCGAGCTGCAGGGCAAGGGCGAATTCGCCGCCGCCGCGGCGGTGCTCGATTGCGCCGAATCGGCCGCCGGCGCGCATCCGCCCGCGGCGATCGAACACGAACTGCTGCGCCGCCGCGGCGTGCTCGACTACCGGCGCGAATGCCCGGCGCAGGCGCTGGACAAGTTCAAGCGCGCGCTGAAGCTGGCCGAGCGCAACGAGGACCGCCCGGCGCAATCCAAGACCTGGAACAACATCGGCTCGGCGCTGCGCCGGCTCGGCGATTACCGCGGCGCGCTGCAGGCGCTGATGACCAGCCTGGAACTGCAGCGCGGCCTGCCGCAGGCCGAAGCCGGCAAGACCTTGAACAACATCGCCGACATCTATCGCGACTTGGGCGAGAACGCCAACGCGATCCGCCACTACGATCAGGCCCGCGCCGAATTCCTGCGCGACGGCAACAAGGCCGAGGCCGGCCACGTGCTGTCGAGCCTGGGCGTGCTGGCGCTGAACAACGGCGAGCTGCAGCGCGGGGAAAGCTTGTTGACCCAGGCGCGCGACGAACTGGTCCAGGCCGGCGACAAGAAATATCTGATGCGCACCTACAGCGAACTCGGCCGCGCCGCGATCGAACGCGGCGACGTGGCCGCGGCCAAGCGCTGGACCGACAGCGGCCTGGCGATCGCCGCGCAGGACGCCAAGACCATCGTGCCGGCGCCGCTGCAACTGCAGGCCGCGCGCGGCGACCGCCTGCGCGGCCAGGCGCGCGCCGCGCAGCAGCGCATGAGCGAGGCCTTGAACGCGCTGGCGGCGCAGGACAGCGATCGTCCGGACCTGCTGGCCGAACTGGCGCGCGACTTCGAAGCGCTGGGCGAATGGCCGCAGGCGATGGCGGCGCTGCGCGAATCCGAGGACGCCGCGCGCGCGCTGCGCGAGGCGCGTTACGACCGCGAGATGAAGTGGATGCAACTGCGTTTCGAAACCGCCGAACGCGACCGCACCATCGCCGCGCTGGCGACGGAGAACCAGGTGCGCGCGCTGAGCCTGAAGCAGCGCACGCTGGCGCTGTGGTTGACGGTGGTGTCGGCGCTGGCGGCCTTGTTGGGGCTGACCGTGTTCTTCCTGCGCCGGCAGCATCGCGCGCGTGTGGCCGAAGCCGCGCGACAGGCGCGCTTGGCGGAAGAAGTCGATTACTACCGCCGCGCCGCCGCCGAGCTCGGCGTCGATCGCGCGCGCCTGCAGGCCGCGCTCGACAGCCGCGACGACGCGGTGCTGGTGCTCGATGCCGGCGGCCAGGTGCTGGCGGCCAATCGCAGCGCCGGCGAATTGCTGCAACCCTCGCAAGCCGCGTCGCTGGCCGGACGCGCGTTCGGCGAACTATTGGACGAGCCCGGCGCCCTGCGTTTCGCCCAGGCCTTGGAGCATCTGGACGAATCCTCGGCGCCGCAGGGCTTCGATTTCAAACTCGGCGCGCAGGCCGAATCCCTGCGCGCGCAGCTCAGCGAAAGCGGGCAGGGCGAAGGCCTGATCGTGCTGGGCCTGAAATCCTCCGCCGCGCACGATGCCGCCACGACCGCAGGCGAAAACGCCGAAGCCGATCCGCTGGGCGTGGAAGCGCCGGCGATAGCCGACGAAGAACTGCGCGTGTCGTTCCGCCGCGCGCTGGTGGAACTGATGCTGGCGGTGGTCGAAGCCTGGGAACGCAGCACCGGCCAAGGCCGCCTGGAACTGGCGGAAAAGAGCCGGATCTGGCGCGTCACCGTCGATGACGGCCGTCTGCGCGCGCGCGCGATGGAGCGTTACCTGAGCCTGTCCAAGCTGCCGCGCCAACCGCGTTGGCGCGACGTGCTGCGCTCGGGCTACTACGTCCTGGCCGAATGCGCACTGGAGGAGCCGGTGCGCGGCGAACTCCAGCGCCACGTCGATGCGGTGCTGGCCTATACACGACGCCACGCGCTGGTGTGAGCCCAGGCTGCCCCCGCAGGCGGGCGGCACACCGGCGCGTGGCGGCGCGGGGTTGCTCAGTGACCGCCGGCGACGGCCGACGGCTTGATCGGCGTACTGCCGGGAAGCTTGCAGTAGACGCAGCGGCCGACCAGGTTCTGCGCGCCGCGGCCGCTGAAGCTGTAGCCGCTGTGGTGGTACTGCACGTCGTTGTAGACCGACGGCGAGATCACCTGCGGCGTGCTGCCGGGCGACTTGTCCTGGCAGTAGTTGGCGATCATCAAAGTCGCGATCGCCCAATGGTCATCGACGATGCCGCAGCTGGTCGGCGTGCACATGCCGCCGCCGCCGCTGTGCAGCGCCTCGAACTGGGTCAGCTGGGCCGGAGTGAAACTGAACGAGCCCGCGTCGATCACCTGCGCGCCCGGAGCCAGGCAGGCCGCGTCGTTGTCGTGAGCCGAAGTGGCGGTGCTGGCCACGAGCGCCGCGCACAGCGCCAGCGTCGCAAATAAGGTTTTCATAATCGCCCCCTGTAGGCGAGTCATCAGGAGCGCCCAGCCTACGAACCCGCTCGGCGGCGCGTCCAAACAAATAGCGGGCACAAAGTGGGAACGTTTTCGGATGAACTTGCGTGCGGACACGATCGGGTTGTGATCGCGTTAGCGCTATGGGTCAGTACGCCGTCGCATGGCGCCGGAAATCTTCCCATTTCGTCCCGGTTCGGTCCCACATCCTTCCTCGCAAAACGGCGCCGCGCAGCGGTAAATAAACACGTCGCCGACGCGCGGACATCGACCCGATCCGGACACGATCGAACGATGCTCCGCCGGCCAAGGAAGGCGAACACGTCATCGGTTTCCGTCGTGGCCCGCTCCGGAAGGAACGCTCCCTGAAGGAGCGGGGCACGGCGGCTCATCGGATCGCGCCCCGGGCCGCACCGGGGCGCGGTTCGCTGAGGTCGGCCAGGGGAGGGCCCGGGTCCCGGGAACGGATCCGGCAACATCCGCCGCGCTTGCGGCGGATGCGAAACCATCGGGTTCGGCGCGCGATCGCGTCGTCCGCGGCTCCATCGCGAGCCTCACGGGCGGACCGCGCGAATGCGCCGGACCGGTTGGGCATAGGGATATGCAACCCGCCCCGTATCGGCATGGATGCCGCTGCGGTCGGTAACGCGGCGCTTGCAGCGCGGCGTTGGCGGGTGCGGTCAGTCCGACGGGGGAGCCAGCGGACTGGACGCCGCGGGCTATGGCGTATCAGGACGCCATAGCCCGCGATTGGATTGGCGACGCGTGTCGCACCGCATGCTTGGGATGGACGACGGCGCAAGGCCGTCGCGCGCGATCGCGTAGGCGAATCCCGGGCCGCTTCGAATTGCGACTGCGCTCACTCAATACTTTTCGCAGCGTGATGCACGCAGCGCATCGGCGCGTGTCCGCCGCGTTCTCAACGCACGCATCGCACCTGTGACGCAGTTCGCGATCGGCTTCGCGCGCGCCGCGAATGTACCCGCCGCGACCCGCGCAGGCCCGTCGAGGCCCGATTCGATCCCGACTCCTTCCTCGTAAATCGCCGCGCCGCGTCGGTAAATGATCGACGTCGGCGGCGCTCTTCATCGCATCGACGCTTCGCACATCGCCCTGGGCGCATGTCGCCGAAGTCGCCCGAAAGCGCCGCGGACCATACACGACTCAGGTTCGAGTCCTTTCACTCCATTCACTCCAAGGAATCGCAACGCAATGGATATCAAGCATTCGATCGCCAAGCATGGAACGCGCATGGGCCGCTGGATCGGCGTGGCGCTGTTGGCCGGAGCCTGCGCGCCCGCGCTGGCCGGCAACCCGATGGACACGGTCGGCGCGGAACACAACGCGTATCTGGGCTGCCTGATCGCGCAGAGCGACAACGGCGCGCGCAAGGGCACCTTGCTGGAAGACGTGGTGGACCTGTGCGGCTATCGCCCGGAGGGTTCGCGCGAGGAATTCATCGCCCAGTACGCTCCGTACCAGCCGACCCAGCGCGACCTGCGCTTCGGCGAACGCGTCGCGCCGTTCCGCAAGTATTTCGATGCGCGCGAAGCCGCATTCCTGGACCGCATCGATCGCGCCTTGTCCGCCGACGCGCAGTCGGCCGCCGAGATCGACGCACAGCTGGCCAAGATCGAAAACGAAGCGATCGTCCAGCTCGACCCGAAGAGCCAGGGCGGCCAGGCCGTGCTCGCCGGCCTGAGCACCGCGCGCCATTCGCTGGAGTTCTGGAACAAGCGTTATGAAGTCGAAGCCGGCGCCGGCCAGGTCCAGCACGCCAAGCGTAAGTGGTGGCAGGTCGTGCTGCAGGTCATCACCGTGGTCGGCGCCGACGTGGGTTGCGCGGTCGGCGTGAGCGCGATCCCGGGCGGCGCGGTCGCGGCCGGTGCCGCGTCGGCCGCGTGCTCGGGCGGCGTGGAAGAGCTGTGGGGCAATTGATCGATGCATCGGTCCGCATGATGCGGACATCGGCCCGGTCATGAGCCGGTAGTCGTGCAACCTCTCCGCGCCGACAGGACTGGTCGGCGCGGAGACTTTTTGCGTTGTGTCGTTGCGGCCGCGAGTCTTTCAGGCCGCCGCCCGCCGCACCGCGCCGTAGCGGCCATCGACGATTTCTTCCGCCAGCCCGAAGCTCAAGGTCATGCCCAGCCCGCCGCCGCCGATGGCGTTGACGATGGTCACGCCCGGCGCCGGCTCGGCGACGAATTCGCTGCTGCCGTCGGTGAGCTTGGGGTAGATGCCGTGCCAGGTCTGGATCACGCGCGGATCGGGCAAGCGCAGGAACCGGCCCAGGTAATCCAGCACTTTGGCGTTGATGCTTTGCTCATCGAACGGATCGTGCGTGTGTCCGTAGGCGTGCGAGTCGCCGATGGTGACTTCGCCGCGGCCGTTCTGCGCCGCCATCACGTGGATGCCCAGTTCGATCAGCTCGCCGAACTGTTCCTGATAGCGCGCGCGCAGCGGCGCCACGTCGGCGGCCTGCTGGAAGCCGGCGTAATGCACCAGCGACAAGCCGCCGCACAGCGCCGAGCCCAGGCGGAACCCGTCCGGCTGCGCGGCCAGCCGCATCATCTGCAGCTTGCAGCGGGTCAGCGGCGCCGCGGCATAGACCTGCGGATACAGTTGTTCGAAGTCCGGGCCGCTGCACACGAACACCCGGTCGGCCTCGAAGCGGCGCGTGCCCGAATGCGCGCGTCCGCTTTCCACCGCGGTCACCGGCGTGCGCCAATGGAATTCCACGCCGTAGCGTTCGTGCAGATAACCCGGCAACGCGGCCAGGGCCTGACGCGGATCGACGATCATCTCGTCGCGATTGAACAGCGCGCCGCGCAGGTTGTCGCCGACCAGCGCCGGCGAGATCGCCAGCGCGGCGTCGCGATCGAGCAGCGAGCACGGCCGCAGCGAACGGTTGGCGGCCGCGTATTGTTCCAGCACCTCCCATTCGTCTTGCTCGTAGGCCATGTGCAGCGAGCCGCAGGGGTCGTGCCAGAGCTTGGCGCCGTCGATCACTTCCTGCCAGATCGCGCGCGAACGCAGGGCGCGCTCGTAGGCGGCGCCGTTGGTCACGCCGATCGGCCAGATCATGCCGAAGTTGCGCACCGAAGCGCCGACCGCGCGGTCGTAGCGTTCCAGGACGGTGACGCGGTGGCCGCGCACGGCGAGCGCGCGGGCGATGGACAGGCCGACGATGCCGGCGCCGATGACGAGAGCGGATTCGGATTTCATGGACGATGCGTTCGCGAAAGTTCAGATGGGCGCGAGCGTCGGCGCGCCGGAGCGGCGCGTCGCGCGATGATGGAAATACACCGCCGACAACAGCAGGCAGGCGCCGCCGAGCGCGGCCAGGGCCAGCACGGTCTGGGCGAAGAATTGCGTCCACGACAGCTGCAGGCCGGAGAATTCCTTGGTCAGCAACACCGCGACGCTGCCCAGATAACCGAAGGCGTCCGACAGGTACATCAGGAAACCGACGTTGCCGGCGACGCGGAAGGTCGCGATCAAGCGTTCGTAGAACACGCAGTTGAACGGCACATAGGCCAGGTACAGGCCGAACCCGACCAGCGCCAGCCACCACAGCGGCGGCAGTGCGCCGGACTGGAACGCCAGCGTGCTGAGGCCGGCGACGGCGAGGCCGGCGAACATCAGCCCGTGCAGCGCCATCAGCCCGCGCAGGTTGTCGCGGAACCACGTCAGCCCCGCGGTCAATGCGAGCACCGCCAAGGCGATAGGCGTCTCGATCAACGCGAACACTCCCGCATTGCCGCCATAGCCCAGATCGTTGAACAACTCGGCCTCGAAGTTATCGCGAAAATCGCGCACCACGGTCAGCGCCACGTAGCACAGGATCATCAGCGCCAATCCCGGCAGGAACTGGCGCACGAAGGCGCGCCGCTCGCTGCGGTTCATCGGCAGGCGTTCACTGCGTTCGCGGCGGTCGTCTGCGTCGGGCTCGGGGATGCGTTCGAGGAAGTGCAGCGCGATCACCAGCGGCGGCAGGAACAACAGCCCGGTCAGGAACGGCATCCAGAATTCGCTCACGCCCGCCAGCAGCAGCCACTTGCCGACGCTTTTGACGATGCCCGATGCCATGATGAAACTCGACGCCAGGATCGCGCCCATCGCCTCGGTGGTGCGGCGGCCTTCCAGATAACTGAAGACCAGGCCCCAGACCATGCCCAGCGGCAGGCCGTTAAGGAACAGGAACGGAATATTCCACGGCGCCGGCACCAGGGCGAAGCCGAGCAAAGCCAGCCAGGCCACGCCGATCAACATCAGCAGCAGGCGCGCGCGGCGTTCGCGGCGCAGGCCGCCGATCACACCGATGCCGATGAACTTGCTGCACATGTAGCCCAGGATCTGCGCGACCACCAGCCACACTTTGTAATCCACGTCGAACCATTGCTGGCCGTGGAACGACGCGGCCGCGAACGGTTTGCGGAACGCGTACATGCACGCATAAGTGACCAGCGCCGCGCCGCCGGCGAGCAGGGTCACCTGCCACTGGCGCATGCCTTCGCCGGTGTGAGCGCGCGCGCGTTTCATGCCGCGGCGTTGCGCGCGCCGTCGGCGAGGCCGAGCAGCGCCGGCAGTTCGAACAGCGAATCGATGATGCGGTCGGGCCGGTACGGCTCCAGTTCGGCGCGGGTGAAGGCGCCGGTGGTGATCGACACCACAAGGCCTGCCTTGGCGTTGCGGCCTTCGCCGATATCGACCTCGGTGTCGCCGACCTTGACCAGTTGCGCCGGATCGTCGATGGCGAAGCGCTGCATCAAGGCCTGCGCCATGTCCGGTGCGGGCCGGCCTTGCGCGACTTCGTCGCTGGCGATCAGCGCGTCGATGCGATCGGCCCAGTGCAGGCGCTCGATGATGGCGTCGGCGATATCGCGCGAAAAACCGGTGTTGAGCGCGACCTTGATGCCGTTGGCGCGCAGCAGGGCGAAGATCGATTCCGCGCCCGGCAGCGGTTCGATCCCCGGCCATTCGCGATAGCACACCAGCATGCGCTGGACGAAATCTTCGTGGATCGCCTTGACCGCCGCGTCGCTGGCCCGATCGCCGAGCAACCGCGCGATCGCCAGCGGCTTGGGATAGCCCATCAGCGGCCGGCAGGCCTCGTGGTCGATCGGATGGCCGGCGGCGGTCATCGCGCCGACGAAAGCCTGGGCGACGAAGCCCGGATCCGACACGGTGGTGCCGGCGATATCGAACAGGGCGAGACGGTAGGTCATGACGGCCGGAAGCGCTGAGGAACAGGCGTCCAGCATGGGCGGCGAGCGCAACCCGGTGATGACAGGGCGGGGACAACCGGGTGGACCTGTCTAGTCGGTCCGGTTCGCGTTCAGGGTTGCACGGCTGTCCCGGCGGGGTCCGGCCGGGTGCAGGCCCGTCCGGGTGCAGGCGGCTCGCGCGGCTAGCTCCCGGGGCGGTGCAGGTGTTTCGTCGCGCCGCTCAGAACGCCAAACGCGAGCGCAACTGCGCCACATCCGCCTGCCACGCGGCGAAGTCGTCGGTTTCCGCCCACAGCTCGCGCAGTTCCGATTCCGGGCCGAGGATGCGATCGATCGCGCTGACCGCGTCGGCGATCAGGGCCGCGTCCGGCGACGGGCGCATCTTCGAAATCCAGATCATCAGTTCTTCCTGCTTGCGCGCCGCGCCCGAGGGCCGGCCGATGGCGGCGGCGATCAGCTCGCCCGCGGCGATCCCCGCGCAGGCTTCGGGCGCTTCCAATTGCTCCTCCGCCTCCAGTACCGCGGCGATGGTTTCGCGCACCAGCGCCAGACTCTGATGGTCGCCCAACTCGTCCAGCCAATCGGCGGCGTCGTCGTTCTCGAAACTGCCAAAACCCCACGCGCCCATGTCTCGCTCCTTACTGCCAATGAAATAGTGTTGATGAGTCGGCGATCGGCCGCCGCGGTCGCGGCGAGCCGATGCGCTCAGGATCGTGCCTGGAACAAAGCCTTCACCGAAGGCCGTCCCAACACGATGAAAGTGAATACGCCCAGCGTCGTGCCCAGCGGAAACGACAGGCAGGTCAGGCCGGCGACGACCTGGCAAAAGCCCAGGCCGCGACGGTCGCGCAGGCGCCGCGCCGTGGCGAAATGCAGCGCCGCGAACAGCAGCGACAACAGCGCGACGAACGCGCTGAAGCCGACGATCATGTTGATGAACGCCTGCGGCGGCGCCGAACTCGCGTTCGGGGACTGGTCCATGCTGAACATGCTCGACATCATCACCCCGTACAGTGCGATGAAGCCGATCGACAACAGGTCGAGCGCGACGAACACGTAATAGACGATGCTGAGGATCTGCAGATGCGAAGCGTCTTCGGCGTTGGCCGTCGGACGCGGGTCGGTCTGGGACATTCCGGTGTCTCCTGTCGAAGGCGCGCTCAACGCGCGGAAGCGAACAACGCCTTGATCGGCGTTGCGCGCAAGAGGGTCAGGGCGTATGCGCCGGTGATGGTGCCGAACGGAAACAGCAGGCAACTCAGCGCCGACACCGCGATGCACAGCGCGCGCGAGCGCGGCCGGCGCAGGCTCAGCGCGGTCGCCAGATGCAGCAGCGCGAACACCGCGTTGACCACGAGCATCATCGTGCACAGCGCGATCGCCAGGTTGCCCAATTGCCCAGGTTCGGTCGCCAATGCCGCCGCCGCGTAGCTGTCGCGTATCGAGCGCACGAATTGGCCGAACATCACCGCCGCGGCCACGTCCAGTCCGGCCAGCGCATAGAACCAAAGGCTCAGCCGGCGCAGCGAAGCGGCCGGGTCGCGGCTGGCGGGCGAATGCTTCCAGGCCATGTCGGCGGTCCTCGATCGCGCAGGCGGCGTGATGTTCAACGCGCGGGAGCGAACAAGGCTTTGACGTGCGGCTTGGTCAGCTCGATCAGGGCGAATACGCCCAGGATCGTGCCGAACGGCATCAAGGTGCAGCTGATCGCGCCGACCACCAGGCAGAAGGTGTAGCCGCGGCGCTGGCGCAGCCGCTGTCCGGTCATGGCGAACAGGGCCGCGCAGGTCAGTCCGCCGACGATGAACGTCGCGCCCATGATCAGGAATATCCAGCCGACCATCGGCGGCGGCGGATTGGAGCCGTGTTCGAAGCGGCCGCCGATCATCGCCAGGCCCATTACCACATGGAGGATCGGAATCAGCGAGAACAGCCCGGTCACCCCGGCGAGCACGTAGTAGAGGATGCCGAGCGTATCGAGGTGATGGGCCGGCGGAGCCGCGACGGGCGTGTCGGCCAGCGGCCGCGTGTCCAGGCTGCCGGAGTCGGAGGTGGAAGGATCGGGCGTGTTCATGACGCGGGCTCTCCTTCGGAACGATGTCGATCGGCGCGATGCCGGCCGCGGCCGGCGATCAAGAGGCGCGGCCGGCCCGCGGCGCGGGCTCGCGCGCTCGCGGCCAGGCCGCCAGCGCGCCCAGTGTCGCAAGAAACATATCGGTGTGCGCGTCCCAGACATCGCCCTGCTGGCCGTTGTAGGACTCCGCGTCTTCCGGCGACATGGTCAGCGCGATCGCCCATTCGATCCATTCGTAGATCAGGCTGGTGCACATGATCGCCGCGACCGCGAGCACGAACGCCTGCCGCGGCGACAGCGCTGGCCAGCGTTGGCGGAAGTATTCGCGCACGGCCGGGGCGAAGCACACGCCGTACAGGAAGTGGATCAAACGGTCGAAGTGATTGCGCTCGAAGCCGAAGGCCTGGTTCAGCGACCAGCCGCCGGTGAGCCACTGGATCCACTGGTCGTAAGGCACGTATGAGTACAGCCATCGCGCGGCGATGCAATGCGCGGTCATGAATATGCAGATCGCGACGAAATGGCCATCGCGCATGCCCCAGCGGCGATCGTGGCGCCACAGCCAGAACAGCCCGACGACGGTCAGCACGCTGTGCATGCCTTGTTCGAACGGGCTTTTCGGCGAAATCCAGGTGATGGCGAACACCGCCAGCACCAGACCCAATGCGATCTTCTTGATCGCGCTCATGCGTCCCTGCGATGCGTGGCTCATCCGATGTGGACGCGCTCGCCTTCGCTATGTCCGACCACTTCGCCGATGCGCCAGTGGCTCAGGCCCAGGCGCTTGAGATCGGCCTCGGTCGCGGCGACCGCATCGTCGGGCACCACCAGCACGAAGCCGATGCCGCAGTTGAAAGTGCGCCACATTTCCTCGCGCTGCACCGCGCCTTCGCGCTGCAGCCAGTCGAACACCGGCGGCAGGTTCCAGGTGGCGGTGCGGATGTCCAGGCCGAGGCCGTCGGGAATCACGCGGATGATGTTTTCGGTCAGGCCGCCGCCGGTGATGTGGGCCATGGCGTGGATGGAGTGCTGGCCGCCGTTGGCGCGCAGCAGTTCCAGGATCGGCTTGACGTACAGCGCGGTCGGCTCCATCAGCGCGTCGATCAGGCGCACGCCGCCGACGGCGATGTCGCCCGGACGGCCGGCGCGGTCGAAGATGCGGCGGATCAGCGAATAGCCGTTGGAATGCGGGCCGCTGGAGGCGATGCCGATCAGTACGTCGCCCTTGGCCACGCGCGAACCGTCGAGGATCTGCGACTTCTCCACCGCGCCGACGGTGAAGCCGGCCAGATCGTATTCACCCGGCGGATACATGTCGGGCATTTCCGCGGTTTCCCCGCCGATCAGCGCGCAGCCGGCCAGTTCGCAGCCGCGCGCGATGCCGCCGACCACGGCGACCGTGGTGTCCACGTCGAGCTTGCCGGTGGCGAAGTAATCCAGGAAGAACAAAGGCTCGGCGCCCTGCACCAGCACGTCGTTGACGCACATGCCGACCAGGTCGATGCCGATGGTCTCGTGGCGGTTGAGTTCCTGCGCGAGCTTGAGCTTGGTGCCGACGCCGTCGGTGCCGGAGACCAGCACCGGTTCGCGGTACTTGCCCGACAGGTCGAACAGCGCGCCGAAGCCGCCCAGCCCGCCCATGACTTCGGGACGGAAGCTGCGCTTGACCAGCGGCTTGATGCGTTCGACGACCTCGTTGCCGGCGTCGATATCGACGCCCGCGTCGCGGTAAGTCAGCGGCTTGGGGGAGGTGTCGGAAGGAGATGCGGTCACGGCGGCCCCGGCGGTCGCGGAAGGAAACGCGGGATTTTAGCAGGCAGGGGGTGGCTAGAAGTGAGTTCGCAGGAGTGAGGAACGAGTAAAGGCAGGCTCCGCGGCGCTTTTACTCGTTCCTCACTCCTCTGAACTCGTTCCTCCACCCAGGCCGTTCAGCTCCCGAATGGACGATCCGGCTCCACTACGGCAACATTTCCGACCTTGAACGCCCGCACCGGCCCGACGGCCGCGAACGGCCTTCGAGCCGGGTCAGCGGCTCGCCATGCGGGCCGGATGCCCGCTCCTCATACGGATAGGGATAGCGATGGGCTTGTCGATGGGTAAGGCAATTCGGGGCTGGACGGCGGCGATGCTGCTGCTGGCGAGCTTCGCCGCGAGCGCGCAGCGCGTGGAAGGCGACCGCGCCCAGGCCGAAGGCGCGTACTCGGCCGAGGTGCCGGTGGGCGGCCAGAGCGAGAACGAGCGCAACGGCGCGATGGCGCGCGCGCTGGCCCAGGTGCTCAGCAAGATGTCCGGCGACCGCACCGCGGCCAGCCGCCCGGGCGTCGGCCAGGAGCTGCGCCGGGCCAAGGACTACGCCCTGGGCTACGACTACCGCCAGGACGAGGGCGTGTCGCAATCCACCGGCGCGCCGACCTTCCAGACCACCTTGATCGTCAATTTCGACCAGGAGAAGGTCGATAACCTCGCCTCGACCCTGGGCCTGCCGATCTGGCCGCAGCCGCGGCCCAAGCCGGTGCTGTGGATGGCGATCGACGACGGCAGCGGCCCGCGCCTGGTCGGTCTGGCGCAGGCCAACGCCGCGCGCGCGGCGCTCAATCGCGCGATCGAACGCGGCTACAAGCTCGGCCTGCCGACCGGCAGCGCGGCCGAACAGGCCAGCGTCGGCGCCATCTGGCGCGGCGACGCCGCCGCGGTGGCCCGCGCCTCGGCGCGCTATAGCCCGCCGATGCAGCTGATCGGCAAGCTGTACCGGGTCAAGACCGGCGGCTGGAAGGGCGAGTGGAGCTTCGTGGACGGCGGCAAGGTGCTCAACAGCTGGACCGCCACCGATCCGGACGCGCGCAAGGTCATGTCCGGCGGCGCCGACGGCGCTGCCGATGCGCTGATGAAGCGCTACGCCAAGCGCAGCATGGCCGGTCCTCCGGGCACCTACCGCGTGGTGTTCACCGGCGTGCGCAGCGCCGACGACTACATCCGCCTGGCCGGCTACCTGCAGGGCCTGGCGGTGATCCGCAAGATCACCCCGGTGCGCACCACCCCGGAAAGCCTGGAGTTCGACCTGGAGCTGCTGTCGGGCCTGCCCGGCCTCAAGCGCATGGTCGATGCCGGCAGCACCCTGGTGGCGCTCGATGGCCTGGAAGGCCAGCCCCCCGTGTATCAGTTGCACTGACGCATGGAACGCACTCCTCTGGAAGACATCGCCCAGTTCCTGCGCCGCCTGCAATGGACGGCGCTCGGCGTGGGCGCGTGCTGGCTGCTGTGGGTTCTGGCGCCGGTGCTGACCCCGTTCGTGGTCGCCGCGATGCTGGGCTGGCTCGGCGATCCGCTGGTCGATCGGCTCGAACGCACCGGCCGCTCGCGCAACACCTCGGTGATCCTGGTGTTCACCTCGATGGCCTTGCTGGTGCTGCTGATCCTGGTGCTGCTGGTGCCGTTGATCGAGCGCCAGATCAGCACCCTGATCGTGTCGCTGCCGCGCTACCGCGACTGGTTCACCGGCATCGCGATTCCGTGGCTGGAGCAGCGCACGCGCCTTGAGATCAGCGACTGGCTCGATCTGAATCATCTGATCGAACTGGTGCGCAGCAACTGGGAGCGCGCCGGCGGCGTCGCCACCACGCTGCTGGGCTATCTGTCGCGTTCGGGCTTCGCGGTGATGGCGATGATCGCCAACATCGCCCTGCTGCCGGTACTGACGTTCTTCTTCCTGCGCGACTGGGACGTGCTGGTCGATCGGGTCGCCTCGCTGATCCCGCGCGATCATCTGGCCACCGCCAGCCGTCTGGCCAAGGCCTCCAGTGACGTGCTCGGCGCGTTCCTGCGCGGCCAGTTCCTGGTGATGGTCACCCTGGGCGTGATGTACGGCATCGGCCTGTGGGGCGTGGGCCTGGACCTGGGCATCCTGATCGGCATCATCGCCGGCCTGCTGACCTTCGTGCCGTACCTGGGCCCGGCCAGCGGCATCATCCTGGGCGTGATCGCGGCATTGGTGCAGTACGGCGACTGGAAATACGTGGCCGGCGTGCTGGCGGTGTTCGGCGTCGGCCAGGTCATCGAAAGCTATTGGCTCACCCCGAAGCTGGTCGGCGATCGCATCGGCCTGCATCCGGTCGCGGTGATCTTCGCCGTGCTCGCCGGCGGCACCTTGTTCGGTTTCCTCGGCATGCTGCTGGCGTTGCCGATCGCGGCGGTGGCCAACGTGCTGTTGCGCTATGCGCAGGAGCGCTACACCCACAGCCGTCTGTACGCGGGCGATCATCCGTCCATCCTGCTCGATCCGGCGACCACGCCGATCGCGCCGAAGGCGGACGCGGCCACGCCGGCCGGCGACAACGGCAACGGCGCCGCCGGCGCGGAGCGCGAAACTCAGTGAGCGTTCCGCAGTTGCCGCTGGCCCTGCGCTATCCGCCGGACCAGCGTTTGGACACGTATGTCGATGCACCCGACGGCGCGATCGCGCAGTTGCGCGCGCTGGCCACGCAGACCCACGAGACGGCCGGTTACCTGGACCCGACCGGCGCCGACTGGGTCTACCTCGCCGGCCCGGCCGGCGTGGGCAAGACCCATCTTTTGCTCGGCGCATGCGCGGCCGCGGAAGCCGCCGGCCGCCGCGCCGCCTATCTGCCCCTGAGCGCCGCCAGCGGCCGTCTTCGCGATGCCTTGTTCGCGCTGGAAGGCAACGATCTGCTGGCGCTGGACGGCATCGAGGCGATCGCCGGCGATCGCGACGATGAGGTCGCTTTGTTCGACACGCACAATCGCGCGCGTCAGGCCGGCATCGCCTTGATCTACGCGGCGCGCGAAAATCCCGATGAGTTGCCGTTGAGCTTGCCGGACTTGCGTTCGCGCTTGTCGCAGTGCACGCGCATCGTGCTGTCGCCGCTGGACGACGCGGGCCGCGGTGAGGTGTTGCGGCAGCGTGCGCAGCGGCGCGGGCTGGCGCTGGAAGAAGCTGCGCTGGATTGGCTGCTCAAGCGGGTCGATCGCGATCTGGGCGGGCTGACTGCTTTGCTCGACAAGCTCGATCGCGCTTCGCTGGCTGCGCAGCGGCGGATCACGGTGCCGTTCTTGAGGCAGACGCTCGGGGCGGAGTAGGGCGGTGTCGGGGGATCTGGAGGTTCGATAGGCGGTTGTCGCCGATCGCGGCTTTTGTGTGCTTGTGTTGTTGCCGAGCCGGGCCGTTGTGATTGCATTGCGTGAGCGCGACCGATGCATTCGTCATTTCGGCGAGAGCCGATTTTTTTGCTGCGGTCACTGCCAAGATTTTGCATCCGCTTCCGCTTCCGCTTCCGCTTCCGCTTCGGCTTCGGCTTCGGCTTCGGCTTTGCTGTTGCCGTTGCCGTTGCCGTTGCCGGGATTTTGCTTCGCCCCGGCTTTGCCTTTGTTGTTGCTGGGCGCGGCCTGTAACTCGCGAGACCAGGGACACCCGGAGGGCGGCGCACATGGACGTGCGCCGGGTCCCACCTTGGGCAGGATGCCCAATGTGGGACCTGCCTGCGCAGGCATCGCACTCGTGGCTTTTGACTCGAAACAGCCCAAAGCCTTTTCTTTGGTTACTTTCTTTGTGGCTTTGGACAAAGAAAGTGACCCGCCGCTCCATGGCGGAAGCGTTTAGCGTTTGATCTTGCTTGTAGCGTTTGATCTGCTTGAAGAGTTTGATCTTACTTAAAGCTTCTAAGGAACCTGAAAGCCCCTGGTCGAAACAACCAGGCCTGCGCACTCCCTCCTACCGTCATTCCCGCGAAGGCGGGAATCCAGTGACTTTCGTGCGAGAACGCTTGAAGTCGCTGGATTCCCGCCTTCGCGGGAATGACGAGCAAAAGAAGTCTCAAGCAAGAGCGAGAGCAAGAGCAAGAGCGAGAGCAAGGTCAAACGCCTAAAGCTTCCGCCATGAAGCGGCGGGTCACTTTCTTTGTCCAAAGCGACAAAGAAAGTAACCAAAGAAAACGCTTTGGCTGTTTCGAGTCAAAAGCCACGAGTGCGTAGCTTGCGCGGGCAGGTCCCGCAGTGGGCATCCTGCCCAAGGCGGGACCCGGCGCACGTCCATGTGCGCCGCCCTCCGGGTGTCCCTGGTCTCGCGAGTTACAAGCCGCGCCCAGCAAAGGCAACAGCAACAGCAAAACCGAAGTCGAAACCGAAGCACAGCAAAGCGGAACCGAGGCAAAGCAAAATCTCGGCAACGGCAACGGCAACGGCAACGGCAACGGCAACGGCAACGGCAACGGCAACGGCAACGGCAAGAACACGTTGTCGCGAAGAAGCGCGGCGTACCCTCGCCGCAGCGATTATGTCGATGCGAACAAGGCGAAGAACCGCCGGGCTCTAACCCAACAGCTCGCGATAAACCGCCAAGTCGGCGGCAGAGAAACAGCAGAAGACAACCTGCTCGATCGATCCCGGATCAGCCGCATGTGCCCGCGCAGTGTCGATCGCGATCTGCGCAGCCGCCCGCAGCGGATAACCGAAAATGCCCGTGCTGATGCACGGAAACGCAATGCTGACAACGCTGCGACTCGCCGCCAGTTCGAGCGAACGCCGGTAGCACGAAGCCAGCAGCGCCGGCTCGCCCTCATCGCCGCCACGCCACACCGGGCCGACGGTGTGAACGATGTACTTCGCCGGCAACCGATAACCGCCGGTGAGCTTGGCCTCGCCGGTCTTGCAGCCGCCGAGCAGCCCGCATTCGGCGACCAGGTCCGGGCCGGCGGCGCGGTGGATCGCGCCGTCCACGCCGCCGCCGCCGAGCAAGGACGAATTGGCCGCGTTGACGATCACATCGACCGCCAAGGTGGTGATGTCGCCCTGGATCGCGCTCAGCTGCATCGGCTCAGGCTTGTTCCGGCCAGTCGATGAATTCGGCCGCGACCGCGTCGGTCAGCCATACGCCGTTTTCCGAACGGAAGAACGCCAGCCCGCGCGCATGCATCTCGCCGGAACGGATCTTCAGCACCAGCGGCTTGCCGTGACGGCTGCCGACCTTGGTCGCGGTGGCTTGATCGGACGACAGATGCACGTGCTGGCGGCTTTGCTTGACCAGACCCAGGTTGCGGATCGACTTGGCGAAGCGGGTCGCGGTGCCGTGGTACAGCGTGGCCGGCGGTTCCAGCGCGGTCAGGGCCAGATCGACCTCGATCGAATGGCCCTGGTTGGCGCGGATGCGCAGGCCGTCTTCGCTGATCGCGAAACGCTGCTTGTCGTTGTCGCGCACCACTTCGTCGATCAACGCGCGGGTGACCGGCTTGCCGCTGGCGTTGGCCAGGTCGATGAGTTCCTCGATGTCGGCCCAGCCGTTGGCATCGAGGGTCAGTCCGATCGCTTCGGGTTCGTGGCGCAGCACGAGGCTGAGGAATTTGCTGGTTTTGGTGAGGCTTACGGCGGTCATGGGGTGTCCGATGTCGTGAGGGGCGGCGCGGCCTGCGATATCGCGCCGCGCTCGTCGTTGTGGTGTCCGCGGCTCCGGGCCGCGGTGTGGGCCGAATGTTTGGCGCTGAGGGTCAGGCGTGTTGTTCCGCGGTCAGCGCCGCGTCGAGCTGCTGCAGGCGCTCCGGCGTGCCGACATCGGTCCAGCGGCCGCGATGGTGTTCGCCGCCGATGCGGCCGCGCGCGGCGCTGGCGCGCAACAGTGGCACGGTGCTGAAGCGCGGCGGCGTGCGGTGTGCGTCGGCGGTGTCGCCCAGGGCGGCGTTCAAGACCGCGCGCCAATCGTCGAACAGCGAGGCGCGATACAGGCCGATGCCGGAGTAGGTCAGCCGCGATTCGCCTTCGTTGCCGATGCGGCCGTTTTCCAGCTGAAAATCGCCCAGCGGCCGCTGCACCGGATTGTCCACCAGCAGCAGATGCGCGTCGCCGTCGAACTCGCGCGGCAACGCGGCGAAATCGTAGTCGGTCCAGATATCGCCGTTGGCGACGATGAACGGCGCGTGCGGATCGGCGCCTTCGTGCAGCAGCTCCTGCGCGTGCAGCATGCCGCCGCCGGTTTCCAGCGGCGTGTCGCCCTCGTAGGAAAAACGCAGGCGCAGGCCCCAGCGCGCGCCGTCGCCGAGCGCGATCGGAAACTGTTCGGCCAACCACGAGGTATTGATCACGACTTCGCGCACGCCGATGCCGGCGAGCTTTTCCAGATGCCATTCGATCAGGCGCTTGCCACCGACCGCGAGCAAGGGCTTGGGCGTGTGCAGCGACAACGGCCGCATGCGCTCGCCCAGGCCGGCGGCGAAGATCAGCGCTTTCATGCCGGCACGCCGGTCGAAGGCGCCAGCGCGGGACGCACGTAGCGTTCGACGACCTCGGCCAGCGGCGCCAGCTCGGGATAGCGCGGCAGGACGATGTCGAGATAGCGCAGGAAACGCGGCGCATCGGCCAGGTACTTGGGCTTGCCGTCGCGATGGTTGAGCCGCGCGAACAGGCCGAGGATCTTGATGTGGCGCTGCAGGCCGGCGAAATCGGCGTCGCGGCGGAAGCGCGCGAACTCGGGCAGGGGGATGCCGGCGGCGATGGCGCGCGCGTGGTAGCGCGCGAGCCAGGCGCCCACGCGCTCTTCCGGCCAGCTGATGAAGGCGTCGCGGAACAGGCTGATCGGGTCGTAGGCGATCGGGCCTTTCAGCGCGCCCTGGAAATCGATCACCGCCACGCCGCCGTCCACCGGCATCAGATTGCGCGGCATGTAGTCGCGATGCACGAACACCTGCGGCTGGGCGAGGATGTTGTCGAGAATGCGGCGATAAGCCAGATCGAGCCGTTCCAGGTCGCCGCAATCCAGAGTCAGGCCCAGATGCCGGCCCAGGAACCATTCGTCGAACAGACGCAGCTCGCGACTCAGGAAGGCTTCGTCATAGGGCGCCAGATCGTCGGGGCAGGGCAGCGCCTGGATTTTCAGCAGTTCGCCGAAGGCCGCGTCGAACAGCGCGTCGGCGTCGGCGTGGCCGGCTTCGAAGGCTTGCAGGAAGGTCTGCTGGCCGAGGTCTTCCAGCAGCAGGAAGCCGCGTTCCAGGTCCTGCGCGCGCACTTGCGGCACGCGCACGCCGCCGGCGAGCAGCATCTCGCGGATGCGCAGCCATGGGCGCGCGTCTTCCAGGTCGGGCGGGGAGTCCATGACGATGACGCTGCCGGCGCCGGTGTGGCCGCGCCAATAGCTGCGGAAACCGGCGTCGAAGGAGGCTCGGGTGAGTTCGAGGCGGTCGTCGCCGGTCGCGGCGCGGGCCCAGTTCAGGCGGTCGGCGTCGCGGTCGGTGGGGTGTGGCTGGGTCATGCGGGCTCCGGCGGCCGGACGGGCCGCAGGTGCACAGGGTAAACGGGTGGAGGGCGTGGGTGAATGTCGCCGACGTCCACCCTTCTCCCGCAAGTGGGGAGAAGGACGCGCCGCTCCCTCTCCCGCTTGCGGGAGAGGGCCGGGGTGAGGGCGCGCGAACCACCGGCGCAGCGCGCGACCAGCATCGAAAAAGTAGGGCGAAGCCCACGCCGCAGATCCCCCGAAAGCAGTCGCCACCGCCGCTTCCGGATTCCCTGCGCCGCGGACCCCGCCCTACGGGTGCCCGGGTACTACTGCGAAACTCGGTAAAGCGCGGAGCGGAGCCGGCGCGCTACGCCTGCTTCGATGCGGCGGCACGTGCGCTGCGAAACCCGGCGCGCACGGCTCCGCTCCGCCTGTTGCTCATCAGGCCGCGACGGATTCCTTCTGATCCAGCGAGGCCAGCCATTCGTCGTCGGAACCTTCCGACACGCCTTCGAACAAGAACGTGGACAGATAGCGCTCGCCGGTGTCGGGCAACATCGCCAGCAGCACCGAGCCTTCCGGCGCGGTCTGCGCGACCTGCAGCGCCGCGGCCACGGTCGCGCCGGCGGAGATGCCGACGAACAGGCCTTCCTCGGCGGCGAGCCGGCGCGCGGTGTCGCGCGCGGTCACGTCATCGACCGGACGGATTTCGTCGGCGACGCCGCGATCGAGCACGCCTGGCACGAAGTCCGGCGTCCAGCCCTGAATCTTGTGCGGCTGCCAGGCCGCGCCGCTGAGCAAGGACGCGCCGGCCGGCTCGGAAGTGATGATCTTCAGATCCGGCCGCGCCAGCTTGAGCACTTGTCCGGCGCCGGTGAGCGTGCCGCCCGTGCCCCAGCCGGTGACGAAGAAATCCAGGCGCTTGCCGGCGAAATCGCGCAGGATTTCCGGGCCCGTGGTGCTGCGGTGATAAGCCGGATTGGCCGGGTTCTCGAACTGCTGAGCCAGGAACCAACCGTGTTTTTCCGCCAGTTCCGCCGCCTTGCGCACCATGCCGGAGCCGCGTTCGGCGGCCGGGGTCAGGATCACTTTCGCGCCATAGGCGCGCATCAGCTTGCGCCGTTCGATCGAGAAGGTTTCGGTCATCACCGCGACGAAGGGATAACCGCGCGCGGCCGCGACCAGCGCCAGGGCGATGCCGGTATTGCCCGAAGTCGCTTCCACGATGGTCTGGCCGGGCTTGAGCGCGCCGCTGCGCTCGGCGTCGAGCACGATCGCCAAGGCCAGACGGTCCTTGACCGAACCGCCGGGATTGAAGGATTCGACCTTCGCGTACAGCGACACATGCTTGGGCGCGAGGCGATGCAGTTTGACGATCGGCGTATTGCCGATGGTGTCGAGGATGCTGTCGTACAAAGGCATGGAAGTTCTCCCGTGGCGTGGGTGTGAGGGGTCAGGCGGCCGCGGCGAACGCGGTGTCGCTGGAAAGATCGTGTTCGGCGAAATCGGTCAGCGGCGCGTCGCCGAACCAGTGCAGGCGCTGCGCCAGCGCCGCGACTTCGCCGACGATCAGCAAGGCCGGCGATTGCACCCGGTGCCCGCGCGCGCGTTCGGCCAGATCGGCCAGCGTGCCGGTGACCACGCGCTGCTCGCGGCGCGAACCGTTTTCGATCAGCGCGAACGGCGTGGACGCCGCGCGGCCGTGTTGAATGAGTTTGTCTCGCAGCAGGTCCAGCCCGGACACGCCCATGTAGACCGCCAGCGTCTGCTTTTCCTGCGCCAGCGCCTGCCAATCGAGGGTGTCGGTGGAATCCTTCAGATGCGCGGTGACCAAGCGCAGCGATTGAGCATGATCGCGATGCGTCAGTGGCACGCCGGCGTATGCAGCACACGCCAAGGCGGCGGTGATGCCGGGCACGACTTCGAAGGCGATACCGGCCTCGGCCAGCACTTCCAGTTCTTCTCCGCCGCGGCCGAACACGAACGGATCGCCGCCCTTGAGCCGCACCACGCGCTTGCCGGCGCGGGCGTGTTCGAGCATCAACTCGTGGATGCGGTCCTGCGTGGTGTGATGGTTGCCGGCCTGCTTGCCGACTTCGATCAGCTCGGCGTCGCGGCGCGCCAGGCGCAGCACATCGGCGCTGACCAAGCGGTCATGCAGAATCACATCGGCTTCGTTCAACACGCGCAGACCACGCAAGGTCATCAACCCCGCATCGCCCGGGCCGGCGCCGACCAGCGCGACCGAACCGGCCGGCGGCGCATCGGGCTTGTCGTCGATCAAGGCCACGCCGAACGCGCGCTGCGCTTCGTCCAGGCGGCCTTCGCGCAACAGCGAGGGAATCGGCCCGGACAAGACGCGATCGAAGAAACGCCGGCGCACGGCCATGTCCGGATAGTGCCGGCGGATGCGCGCGCGTTCGCGACTGAGCAGGCGCGCGAGTTCACCGAGCGATTCGTCGAACTGGGTTTCCAGGGTTTCGCGCAGATGCCGCGCCAGCATCGGCGCGCCGCCGCCGCTGGAGATGGCGATCTGCACCGGGCCGCGTTCTACCCGCGCCGGGACGTGAAAGCTGGAGGCCTCCAGATCGTCCACGACGTTGACCCAGACCCGGCGCGCTTCGCCGGCCTCGGCGACGGCGCGGTTGACCGCGCGATCGTCGGTGGCGGCGATCGCCAGCCAGGCCTGATCCAGCCACTCGGGCTGGAAGTGTCCGGGCAGGTGTTCGATACGTCCCTGCGCCGCCCATTCGGCCAGCGCCGGCGCCAGTTGCGGCGCGCCTAAGCGCACCCGGGCGCCGGCTTCGAGCAGCGCCGCGGCCTTGCGCAGCGCCACCGCTCCGCCGCCGACCACGAGCACGGTGCGTCCGCGCAGGTCGGCAAACAGCGGAAACAGGGGGCTGGTCATGGCGGCGAGGGGGCGATCCGGGGACGATGAAGCGACCCTAAGGCCGCCGGTCGGCGACCGGAAATGACGGGGCAGCCTTTGCACATGCCGTCACGTAATGAGCCGCAGCGTTGCGGCACGGATACTGGACAAGGCCGCCATACGCCGGCTAGCCTATAAATCCCTTTATCCGAATAGAGCGATAAATAAGTGGACGCGGAGTGCCAGCGAATGTCCGGGATGCGATTTGACCGCCGTAACGACCGCAAACCCGCGGCCGCAGGCTGTTGTCGCTCGCCCCGACTCGCCGTGCCCGGTTCCGTTCCACCCCGACTCTTATTCTGGATCGCTTCGCCATGACCCTGACCCAGCTGCGCTATCTGGTCGCCATCGCCGATTCCGGCCTCAATATCACCCTCGCCGCCGAACGCGTTCACGCTACCCAGCCCGGTTTGTCCAAGCAGCTCAAGCAGCTGGAGGACGAATTGGGCTTCTTGCTGTTCGTGCGCAAGGGCCGCAGCCTGGAAGCGATCGCGCCGGCCGGCGAGCGCGTGCTCGAACACGCGCGCCGCATTCTCGAAGAAGCCGGCAACATCCGCGCCTACGCCGCCAACGAGCGCGGCCAGCACGCCGGACGCCTGGTGCTATCCACCACGCACACTCAGGCGCGCTACGTGTTGCCGCCGATCATCGCCCAGGTCAAGCGCGACTTCCCGCAGGTCAGCGTGCATCTGCAGGCGGCGGCCGACGGCGAGGTGTTGTCGCATCTGTCGCACGGCAACGCCGATCTGGCGGTGATCAGCACCGCCGGCGCGCCGCCCGAAGGCGGGTTGGCGGTGCCGCTGTTCCGCTGGCGCCGGGTGGTGCTGGTGCCGCGCGCGCATGCGCTGGCCAAGCTCGATCGCGCGCCGACGCTGGCCGAACTGGCGGCGCATCCTTTGATCAGTTACGAATCATCGACGCGGCCGGAATCCTCGTTGCGCCGCGCCTTCAGCGCCGGCGGCCACGAGCCGCAGCTGGCGATGACCGCGCGCGATGCGGACTTGATCAAGACCTATGTGCGCGCCGGTCTCGGCGTGGGCGTGTTGGCGGAGATGGCGGTGACCTCGCGCGATGAGGATCTCAAGGCGCTGGTCGCGCCGGATGCATTTCCCGAGTGCATCACCTGGGCGGTGATCCCGCGGGCGCGGGTGTTGCGCGATTACGCGCTGGAGCTGCTGCACGGTCTGGCGCCGCAGATCGACCGTCGCGATCTGCGGCGGGTGCTGGAAGGCAATCTGGAACCGCAGTGGCCTAAGGCGCCTACTTGGGTTGAGTTGACTCAGCCGATTAGTTCTTGAGGTTGGCGGTGCGGTAAAAGCAAAAGCAAATCCCCCCTGGCCCCCCTTTTTCAAAGGGGGGAATTCTTCGGGTGGGATGGGGTGGGGCTGGTCGAGTATCGCTTCGGCGTTCGGTGACCCGGCATCTGCCCGTGACCACGATCCCGCCTACCGAACTTCCCCCTTTGAAAAAGGGGGATTGAGGGGGATTTGCTCTTATGTCCAGCAACGACACCCCAGCAAAAGATCAAGCAGCCTTATCTTCCGCCACCGGCTCACTATCGAAGTGCAGCCCGCATTCGCGCTTAAGCCCGAAGAAGCGCGTGTCCTCCTCGCGCATACCCGGCTCCAACCGCCGCGTGGTGTGGATGTCGCCGATCGACACATAACCGTCGTGCCACAGCGGGTGGTAAGGCAGATCGTGAGTCTGCAGGTACTGCCAGATATCGCGATCGGTCCAATCCGCCAGCGGATGCAGCTTCCAGCGGCCGTCCTTCAACTGCACGAAATCGATGTTGGCGCGGCTGCCCGACTGGCTGCGGCGCAGGCCGGCGATCCAGGTGCGCACGCCCAGTTCGTTCAAGGCGCGCTGCATCGGCTCGACCTTGCGCAGGCGATTGTAGCGCTCGATGCCTTCCACGCCCTGTTCCCACAAACGGCCGAACCGCGCTTCCATCCACGCCACGCCCATCTGCGGGCGATACACCTTCAGATTGAGGTCGAGGCGCTCGCCGAGCTCATCGATGAAGCGATAGGTCTCCGGAAACAGATAACCGGTATCGACCACGATCACGGGAATCTTCGGCGCCTGCGCGGTCACCATGTGCAGCGACACCGCCGACTGCGCGCCGAAGCTCGACGACAGTGCGTGTTCGCCCGCGGTGTTTTCCAGCGCCCAGGCGACGCGCTGCTGCGCCGACTGGGTGCCCAGCCAGGCGTTGAGTTCGGCCAGCGCGCGCGGGGATTCGGCGGCGGTGACAGGGTCGGTGGGTGCGCTCATGCGTGGGCCTCGGTAACCAGAACGACCGGAATGCCGGTGGGAGTGGGATAGGGGACGGATACGACTTCACTGCGGACCAGGTAATCGCCGAAGCCTTCGTCGTCGATGCGCGCGCTCGCATAACCGGCGAACAAGGGATCGAGCGCGGCGAGGATGTCGGGTTCGGCGATGTTCTCGCGGTACAGCGTGTTCAAGCGCTGGCCGCGATGATCGGCGCCCAGCATCAGGTTGTAGCGGCCGGGCGCCTTGCCGACCAGGGCGATCTCGCCCAGGTACGGGCGCGAGCAACCGTTGGGGCAGCCGCTGATGCGCAGATTGATCGCGGCATCGGGAATCGCATGGCGCGCCAGCAGCTTTTCGACTTCACCGACGAAATCGGGCAGATAACGTTCGGCCTCGGCCATCGCCAGGCTGCAGGTCGGCAGCGCGACGCAGGCCAGGGCATTGCGGCGCACCGGGCTGGCCTGGACATAGCCATCCAGGCCGTGCCGGGCGACCAGCGCATCGACTTGCGTGCGCAAGTCCGCGGGCACGCCAGCGATCACCAGATTCTGATTCGGTGTCATGCGGAATTCGGCACCGTCGCGGCCGCTGAGCAGTTGCGCGATCTCGCGCAGGCCGCTCAGATGCGTGACCGCCGCGCCCAGGCCGTCGAGCGCGCCGTCGACGATACGCCCGGCCGGAATGCGCAAGGTCAGATGCGCGCGGCCGTCGTCGCCTTCGACCCAGCCGAAGCGGTCACCGTTATGGCGGAAGGCGAACGGCCGTGCCGGCTGGAGAGAGAATCCGGCGCGGCGTTCGACTTCCGATTTGAACCAGTCCAGCCCGCGATCGTCGATGGTGTACTTCAGGCGCGCGCGCTTGCGCACTTCGCGATTGCCGAAATCGCGCTGCGCGGTCACCACCGCTTCGCCCACCGCGATGACCTGATCCGGCGCGACGAAACCGATCACGTCGGCCACGCGCGGGTAGGTTTCGGCGTCGCCATGGGTCGCGCCCATGCCGCCGCCGACGGTGACGTTGTAGCCGAGCAGCTCCCCGTCTTCGATGATCGCGATGTAGCCCAGGTCCTGCGCGAACACATCGACATCGTTGTACGGCGGAATCGCGAAGCCGATCTTGAACTTGCGCGGCAGGTAGGCCTTGCCGTAGATCGGCTCGTCCTCGCTGCCGCTGCCGGCGATGCGTTCTTCGTCCAGCCAGATTTCGTAGTAGGCGCGGGTGTTGGGCAGCAGATGTTCCGACAACGCCGCGGCCTGGGCGAACACCGCCGCGTGCGAGGCCGACAGCTGCGGATTGGCGGCGACCGCGACATTGCGGTTGACGTCGCCGCAGGCGGCCAGGGTGTCGATCAGCGTGGCGTTGATCGCCTGCATGGTCGGCTTGAGCTCGGTCTTGATCACGCCGTGGAACTGGAAGGCCTGGCGGGTGGTGACGCGCAGGCCGCGCTCGGCGTAGCGGGTGGCGATGCCGTCGAGCTTGAGCCACTGCTCGGGCGAAACCACGCCGCCGGGCGTGCGGGTACGGATCATGAAGCTGTAGGCCGGCTCCAGCAGCGCCTGGCGGCGCTCCTCGCGCACGTCGCGATCGTCCTGCTGATAGCTGCCGTGGTATTTGATCAGGGTCTGGTCGTCGTCGTTCAGCGCGCCGGTGACCGGGTTGGCCAGACTTTCCAGCAAGGTGCCGCGCAGACGCGCGCTGGACTGTTTGATGTCCTCGACCGAATGCGCGCTCATGCCGCAGCTCCGGCGCGCGAGCGCAGCGGATGCAGCCCGAACAGAACGCGGCCCGCTCGCGGCGGCGCGCTCTTGGCGACGCGCTCGCTCGCGGCGGCGGAAACTTGTCCGCGTTCCATCCGGACTGCCGGGGCAACTTGCACTGCGTGATGGTCAGTAGACATCAACGGCGGCGCGGCGACCTGCGACGCGCGGCCCGATTCGATGAAATGGCGTTCGAGGAAATACAGGCGCTGCGCGTACATCAATAAACGTCCCGGGCGTAACGGCCCTGTTGCTGCAACTCGTTCAGATACTCTTCGGCGGCGTCCGCGCTCTTGCCGCCGTGCTCGGCGATGACGGCCAGCAACGCGGCGTGCACGTCGCGGGCCATGCGCGTGGCGTCGCCGCACACGTACAGGTGCGCGCCGCCCTGCAACCAGTCGTACAGGTCGCGGCCGTGTTCGCGCAGGCGGTGCTGCACGTAGACCTTGCGCGCCTGATCGCGCGAGAAGGCCAGATCGAGCCGATGCAACTGGCCCGACTTCAGCGCCGCCTGCCATTCGGTCTGGTAGAGGAAATCGGTGCGGAAATGCGGGTTGCCGAACAGCAGCCAGTTGCGGCCGCCGGCGCCGTCGGCGGCGCGGTCCTGGACGAAGCCGCGGAACGGCGCGACGCCGGTGCCCGGGCCGATCATGACGATGTCGCGATTGCCGTCGGCAGGCAGGCGGAAACGCTCGTTGTGTTCGATGAACACCGGCAGGCGCTCGCCTTCCTCGGCTACCGCCAGCAGATGCGAGGCCGCGCCCCAGCGCGGGCCGTGCTCGCTTTCGTATTGCAGATGGGCGACGGTCAAGTGCGCTTCTTCGCCGACCGCCTTCTGGCTGGAAGCGATCGAATATAGCCGCGGCGTCAGCGGACGCAGCGCGGCGACCAGTTCCTCGGCCGACCACTGGCCGTCGTAGCGTTGCAGCAGGTCGATCACCTGCGTGCGCGACAGCAGATCGGCCAATTGCGCGGCGTTGTCGGGCGCGAGCAGACGGTTGAGTTCGTCGCTGCGCGCGTGCGCGGCGTGGCTGGCGATGAACGGCCGCGCCAGCTTGGTGAGTTCGCGCTTTTCGCCCAGCCACTGCCGCAGCGGCAGGTTGTGGCCGCCGTGGCTGACCGAGGCGTCGCCATCGAGTTCCAGCGTTTCCAGCACCGCCTGCACCAGCTCGGGCGGATTGCGCGGCCACAGGCCGAGCGCGTCGCCGGGCTGGTAGTGCAGGCCGGAGCCTTCCAGCGACAGCTCGATATGGCGGATGTCCTTGTCGGCGCTGTACGCGCCGCGCGCGCTGGTGCCGCGCGCGATCAGATGGCGGTTGGCGATCAGCTCGGCCGCGAACGGCGCGTCGCGATGGAACGCCGGCGCCGCCGGCAGCGGACGCAGCGGCGTCACCGTGGCTAGGTGCGCGGCCGCCGGCTTCAGGGTTTCCTTCGCCTGGGTCAGCGCCTGCTGCAGCCACGGCGTGGAGACGGTTTCGAAATCCAGATCGGCTTCGCCGCGCGCGAACAGGCGCGTGGCGCCCAGTTCGGCCAGGCGCGTGTCGAGCTTGCTGCCGATCGCGCAGAACTGCGGGTAGCTGGAATCGCCCAGGCCCAGCACGGCGTAGCTGAGGTTCTTGAGCTCGGGCGCGCGCTTGCCGGCTACGAATTCGACCAGACCGCGCGCGTCGTCCGGCGGATCGCCGTCGCCCTGGGTGCTGATGACGATGTAGAGCAGGCGTTCGTTCTTGAGTTCGCGGGTCGGGTAGGCGTCGGCGCGGATCAGACGCACGCCCAGTCCGGCGGCTTCGGCTTGACCTGCGAGCTGCTCGGCCAATCGCTTGGCATTGCCGGTCTGGCTGCCGTAAACGATGGTCAGGCGCTCGCTGCTCCTGGCTTCCGGCAGGGCCGCCGCGACCACGGTGGCGAGCGTGCCGGCGCCGGAGCGGGCCAGCCCGGCGGCGTAGCCGGACAGCCACCACAGACTGTTGCTGTCCAGGCCGTCGGTGAGACGGGCGAGCGAATCGAGCCGGTCCGCGGGCAGCGGAGTGGCGAGCACAGCGGGGGCGATCGTGGTGGCGGCGGCGGGCACGGCGGTCGGCGTCTGGCTTGGGAGACTGCAGGCTACGAGCCTGAAACCCCCGTCCGGAAAGGATGCTCGGTTATGCGTTCATGACCTGCGCTCATTTCTCCCCGAATCCGGGGGGATTTCTAATGGGCCCTGTCGAAGCGGTCGCTGAGACCGGGTTTGGGCCCGGGTTCGGAGCGGCTGCAGACGGGTCGGGTGCGCGGTTCGGGTGGGGCCGGTGGGTGGTGGGGCCGGGCTTCGGGGGCGGCATTGACCTTGTGTTTTGTTACTTCGGTTGGTTCGATGGGCGCGGCGGGCAATCCCCGACGACGTCCCGGGAACCGGAATCACCGCTACAGGCCAGGCGCCGCCGCGTCGCCCGGCCGATCCTGGAACGCGGCTTTGCTTGCGAGTCCGCCTGAGATGAGTGCGTCACCCGATCTGAGTGTCCTGTTCGACCCCTCCGCCGCCGTGCAGGCGCCAGCGCATGGCGGAGCGCAGCTGGCGCCGCATGCGCTGAGTCATCTGGACAAGCTGGAAGCCGAGAGCATCCACATCCTGCGCGAGGTCGCCGCCGAGTTCCGCAATCCGGTGATGCTGTACTCGGTCGGCAAGGACAGTTCGGTGCTGCTGCATCTGCTGCTCAAGGCCTTTTATCCGGCGCGTCCGCCGATTCCGCTGCTGCACGTGGACACCGGCTGGAAGTTCGGCGAAATGATTTCCTTCCGCGACCAGCGCGCGCGCGAAACCGGCGTGGACCTGCGCGTGCATATCAATCCCGACGGTCTGGCCCAGGGCATCGGCCCGGTCAGCCACGGCGCGGCGGTGCATACCGACGTGATGAAGACCCAGGGCCTCAAGCAGGCGCTGGACTGGAACAAGTTCGATGCCGCCATCGGCGGCGCCCGCCGCGACGAAGAAAAATCGCGGGCCAAGGAGCGCATCTTCTCGTTCCGCAATCCGCAGCATCGCTGGGACCCGAAGAATCAGCGCCCGGAGCTGTGGAATCTGTACAACACCCGCATCCACAGCGGCGAAAGCGTGCGCGTGTTTCCCATCTCCAACTGGACCGAGCTGGACGTGTGGCTGTACATCTACCGCGAACGCATCCCGGTGCCGTCGCTGTACTTCGCCGCGCCGCGCCCAGTGGTGGAGCGCGAGGGCAGCCTGATCCTGGTCGATGACGAGCGCCTGCCGCTGCGCGACGGCGAAACGCCGCAGACGCGCAAGGTGCGTTTCCGCACCCTGGGCTGCTATCCGCTGACCGGCGCGATCGAGTCCGAAGCCGACACGCTGGAAAAAATCATCGCCGAGATGCTGATCGCCACCACCTCCGAACGCCAGGGCCGGATGATCGATCACGATCCGTCCGCCTCGATGGAGCGCAAGAAGCAGGAGGGCTATTTCTGATGAAGCCGGGACTGGAAATTCGCGATTCGGAATTCGCGCAAGCGCGCGGCGTGGCGGCCGAGGGTTCGACGGACAAGGCGGAGGCGAGCGTGTTGGCGTTCGCCAATCCCGAATCGCGAATCCCCAATTCCACTGGGGACGCCATCGCCGCCTACCTGCAACAGCACGAACGCAAGAGCCTGCTGCGCTTCATCACCTGCGGCAGCGTGGACGACGGCAAGAGCACGCTGATCGGCCGCCTGCTGCACGACACCCAGCGCCTGTTCGAAGACCAGTTGGCCGCGCTCGACGCCGACAGCCGCCGTCACGGCACTCGCAACGGCGAGGTCGATTACGCCTTGCTGGTCGATGGCCTGGCCGCCGAACGCGAGCAGGGCATCACCATCGATGTCGCCTACCGTTATTTCGGCACCGACCAGCGCAAGTTCATCGTCGCCGACTGCCCGGGCCATGAGCAGTACACCCGCAACATGGCCACCGGCGCGTCCACCGCCGATCTGGCGGTGGTGCTGGTCGATGCGCGCAAGGGCCTGCTGACGCAGACGCGCCGCCACAGCTATATCGTCTCG
Organism: Lysobacter sp. TAB13; assembly: GCF_052113885.1. Taxonomy (NCBI): domain Bacteria; kingdom Pseudomonadati; phylum Pseudomonadota; class Gammaproteobacteria; order Lysobacterales; family Lysobacteraceae; genus Lysobacter; species Lysobacter sp. TAB13. The sequence continues at coordinate 142,353 of NZ_JBFRDR010000008.1, forward strand.
CTGCTGGGCATCCGCCACGTGCTGCTGGCTGTGAACAAGATGGATCTGGTCGATTTCGATCAGGAGGTGTTCGACCGCATCGTCGGCGAATACCGCGAACTCGCGGCCAAGCTCGGCATCGAGAACGTACACGCGGTGCCGCTGTCGGCGCTCAACGGCGACAACCTCACCACCGCGTCCGCGTCCACGCCCTGGTACACCGGGCCGAGCGTGCTCGAACACCTGGAAACGGTCGATGTCTCGCACCGCGCGGCCGAGATCGGCCTGCGCCTGCCGGTGCAATGGGTCAACCGTCCGCATCAGGATTTCCGCGGCTTCGCCGGCACCATCACCGCCGGTTCCGTGCGGCCGGGCGACGAAATCGTCGCGTTGCCGTCGGGGCGCCGCTCGCGCGTGCAGCGCATCGTCACCGCCGACGGCGATCTGGCCCAGGCCTTCGCCGGGCAGGCGGTCACGCTGACGCTGGCGGATGAGCTCGATATCAGCCGCGGCGACGTGATCGCCAGCGCGGCGCAGCCGGCGCAGGTGGCCGATCAGTTCGCCGCGCATCTGCTGTGGATGGACGCCAAGCCGCTGCTGCCGAGCCGTTCGTACTGGCTGAAGATCGGCACCCGCACGGTCGCGGTCAGCATCACCGAGATCAAGCACAAGATCGACGTCAACACCCAGGCGCAGCTGGCGGCGCGGCAGTTGGAGCTCAACGAAGTCGCCTACTGCAATCTCAGCCTGGATCAGCCGATCGCGTTTGAGGCCTATCGCGATAATCGCGGCCTCGGCGGTTTCGTGCTGATCGATCGCCAGACCAACGCCACCGTCGCCGCCGGTACGCTCGACTTCGCCCTGCGCCGCGCGGAGAACATCCACTGGCAGCCGGTCGATGTCGACAAGGCCGCGCGCTCGCGCAGCAAGCGGCAGACGCCGCGCTGCGTGTGGTTCACCGGTCTGTCGGGTTCGGGCAAATCGACCATCGCCAACCTGGTCGATAAGCAATTGCACGCGCTGGGCCACCACACCTTCATTCTCGACGGCGACAACGTGCGCCATGGGCTCAACAAGGATTTGGGTTTCACCGACGCCGATCGGGTCGAGAATATCCGCCGTGTCGCCGAAGTCGCCAAGTTGATGACCGACGCCGGCCTGATCGTACTGGTCAGCTTCATTTCGCCGTTCCGCGCCGAGCGCCGGCTGGCGCGCGAGTTGTTCGGCGAGAGCGAGTTCGTGGAAGTATTTGTCGACACGCCCTTGGGCGAAGCCGAGCGGCGCGACGTCAAAGGCCTGTACGCGAAGGCGCGCGCCGGCAAGATTCCGAACTTCACCGGCATCGATTCGCCATACGAGGCGCCCGAGTCGCCGGAGCTGCGGCTCGACACCCTGGAAGAAGATGCGCAGGCGCTGGCGCAGCGGGTGGTGGATTACCTGCGGGACTGACGGCTTCGCCCAGCATCGACCGACCGCGCAAAAAAAACGCCCCGGCCGAAACCGGGGCGTTTTCGTTCGCAGCGCTGCGCTCGGGCGTCAGCCCTTCGCGGTCTTGCTGCGAATCATCTCGTACAGGAACAACAGCACCACCGCGCACACCACCGAGATGATGATGCCGATGAAGCCGCCGCCGGCATAGAACAGGCTGCCGACATAGGCGCCGGCGATGCCGAGCAGGATGGTCAGGATCCAGCCCATCGGGTCCGCGCCGGGCTTGAAGAAGCGCGCGAGGATGCCGATGACTGCGCCGATGATGATCGTGGAAATAATGCCGCCGAACATGGCTTGCCTCCTCAGGAGGATAGGTGGGAATGCGGCAGGATCATGTGACCGGCGCCGTCGCTGCCGTGTGAGGGCGGCGGTTTGGGTTGTCCCGCGGTTAAGCCAGTTCGCCGCGGTGCGAAAGGCGCTTCGAAGTCGCTCGCGTGCCGGTGGCGGCGACGTATCGGTTCCGGCGGCCGCGCGCGCGGCGTGCGTCGGATCGCACTAGGGCAATCCGCGGCCCTGAGCGCGCAACGGCATCGCGAAATAAAAAAGGCGAACCCAATGAGGGCCCGCCTTTTTGCCGCAGCGAAGATCAGCGGCTCAGCAGCAGCCGTGATCGCCGTGACGATCGCCGCTGTCGGCCGCGACCGCGACGCCGGTGGTCTCGCCGCGCTGGCTGGCTTCGTGATGCTCGGCGACCACGCGCGCCACGCACGCGGTCACGCGCTTGCCCATCGGGATGTGCAGGAACTCGTTCGGGCCGTGCGCGTTGGAATGCGGACCCAGCACGCCGGTGATCATGAACTGCGCGCCGGGGAATTTCTCGCCGAGCATGCCCATGAACGGAATCGAGCCGCCTTCGCCCATGTACATCGCCGGCTGGCCGAAGAAATCGCGGCTGGAGGTGTCGATGGCCTTGGATAGCCACGACGACATCGCCGGCGCGTTCCAACCGCTGGAGGACTTCTCCAGTTCCAGCGTGACCTGCGCGCCGTTGGGCGGATCGCGCAGCAGCACTTCCTTGAGCAGTTCGCCGGCGCGCTTGCCGTCCAGGGTCGGCGGCAGGCGCAGCGACAGCTTCACCGAGGTGTGCGGGCGCAACACGTTGCCGGCCGAAGCCAGCGACGGCATGCCGTCCACGCCGGTGACCGACAGCGCTGGACGCCAGGTGCGGTTGAGCACCAGTTCCGACAGATCCTCGGCCATCGGCTTCATGCCGGGCAGGAACGGGAACTTGTCGTAGATCGCCGTGCCCAGCACCTTGGCGGCTTGGCGCGCTTGCTCCAGGCGTTCTTCCGGCACGTCCACGTACAGGCCTTCGATCAGGATCTTGCCGCTGGTTTCGTCCTCAAGGCGCGAGAGCAACTGGCGCAGCAGGCGGAAACTCGACGGCACGATGCCCGACGCGTCGCCCGAGTGCACGCCTTCGCTGAGCACTTTGACGGTGAAATTGCCACCGGCCAGGCCGCGCAGCGAGGTCGTGCACCACAGCTGCTCGTAATTGCCGCAGCCCGAATCCAGGCACACCACCAGCGAGGGCTGGCCGATCCGCTCGGCGAGGTGATCGACATAGGCCGGCAGGTCGTAGCTGCCCGATTCCTCGCAGGCCTCGATCAGGATCACGCAGCGCGAGTGCGGGATCTGCTGTTCCTGCAGGGCCAGGATCGCGGCCAGCGAGCCGAAGATCGCGTAGCCGTCGTCGGCGCCGCCGCGGCCGTAGAGCTTGTCGCCCTTGATCACCGGCTTCCATGGGCCCAGGTCGTCGTCCCAGCCGGTCATCTCCGGCTGCTTGTCCAGGTGGCCGTAGAGCAGCACGCAATCTTCGTTACTGCCGCCGTGAGCGGCCGGAATGTCGAGGAAGATCAACGGCGTGCGGCCTTCCAGGCGCACCACCTCGACCTGCATGCCGGGGATCGACTGGGACCTGGCCCAGGACTCCATCAGCTTGACCGCATCGTCCATGTAGCCGTGCTGGACCCAGTCGGCGTCGAACATCGGCGACTTGTTGGGAATGCGGATGTATTCGACCAATTGCGGGACGATTTCGTCGTCCCACTTGTCGCTTACGTAACGATCGACCTTGCTGGCGTCCATCATCGGGGCCTTCGAAGCTGGGAAAGACGCCAGTTTACCCCTCCGGGAGCGTGTAGGACTTTTCCTACCCTGCGCTGCGGCTCCGCCCGACTTCGCGCAGGCCTGCCTGGCGATAACCTGTGCCCATCGAGACATGGACACTGTCTCCACCGGCGGACACAAGGACTCAGGGATGTACGTCCGCCGGATCGGAAAGGAATCCAATCTCAGGAGCTAAAGTCATGAAATCGTTTGCCCTCATCGCCAAGTCGCTGGTTCTGTCGTTGCTGCTGGCTGGCAGCGCCTACGCCTCGGAGCAGGTCAATATCAACAGCGCCGACGCTGCCACGCTGGATCGCGTGCTGCTTAACGTCGGAGCGTCCAAGGCTGAAGCCATCGTCGCTTACCGCAAGGCCAACGGAGCCTTCCGCAGCGTCGAACAGCTGGCCTTGGTCAAGGGAATCGGTCTGAAGACGGTCGAAAAGAACCGGGACCGAATCGTGGTGGGTGGCGCGCCGCAAGGCCGGCCGACCAACACCGCCGGCGCGATCGCAGCACCGCGCGCCGCCAGCAAGCGCTGAAACAACCTGCCGGCACCGTACGGATGCGGAGTCGGTAGTTAATCGGGCAAGGATGCCCGAAGGATTCGGGGGGAGGTCCCTGGACACGGAAGTACGTCGCCCCGCCGCGGAAGGATCCGCGGTGGGGCACATCCTTTTTTGGGATTTGGGATTCGGGATTCGGGAATCGGGAATCGGGAATCGACGGCCCCGGCGGCCGAAGCCGCAATCCCCCCATCCCTCCGAGAACCACCCCGAAGTTTCCCCCCTTTGAAAAAGGGGGGCAGGGGGGGATTTGCTCTTGCTCCTCCAACCCCACCTGGGCCAGACCCCATCCAGCCCCTAGACTGCGCGTTAGCCCGCAGCCTCCCACCGCCATGTCCGACAGCCTGTCCTGGTCCATCCCCGCCAACGAGTACCGCCGCGAACGCTGGCGCAATCAGTTCGGTTGGACCCGCGAGATCGTGCGCATGCGCCGCCAGCCCGGCGGCGCCGATCGCCCGGCCGAAGGCGAGGATTGGGACTGGCGCCTGTCGATCGCCGAAATCGAGCGCGACGCGCCGTTTTCGGCCTTCCCCGGCATCGATCGCGAACTGGTGCTGCTCAGCGGCAACGGCCTGCGCCTGCGCTTCAACGACGGCGAAGCCCACGAACTGCTGCCGCCGCACGACAAGCTGCGCTTTCCCGGCGAGCGCGAAGTGCTCGGCGAACTGCTCGACGGCCCGACCCACGACTTCAACCTGATGTGGCGCCGCGACCGCGTCCGCGCCGAACTGTGGCACCGGCCGTTGGTGGGGCCGATGGTGATCTTCGCCGAACCGCGCCACAGCTGGGCCGTGCATCTGCTCGCCGGGCAGGCGCGATTTACCGACGACTCGGGTCTGCCGCCGCTGCACGCCGGCGACACCGCGATCCTCGCCGCCGGCAGCGAGCGGCTGCGGCATGTGCTCGAAGGCGGCGGCGAAGTGCTGCTGGTGCGCGTGGCTGCTGTCGAGTGAGTTAACCAGGCGCTGGGATCGCGTCTTGTTCTTTGTGCCGCAAGATCATCGGCACTGAACCGAAAGCATCGGGGCTGAAGCCCCTCCCACAACATGCTTCGAGCCTACGAAGTCTTTTGTGGGAGGGGCTTCAGCCCCGATGCTTTCCGATCCGCTCGCCGCAACCCCGCACCCCAACCTCAATAAACATCGCGCCGATAACGGCCCTCAGCCGCCATCGTTTCCAAGGCGTCCACGCCCACGGCCTCCACCAGCGCCGCCTCCACCCCCGGCGCCATCCCTTCCAGACTGCCGCAGACATAAACCGACGCACCCGCGCCGATCCACGCGCGCACCTCATCGACCTGCTCGCGCAGCAACTGTTGAACATAGACGCGCGAGCGTCCGTCGCGCGAGAACGCATAGTCGGCGCGCTCGATCGAACCCTGCGCCAGCCAGGCTTCGAGTTCATCGCGATAGTGCAGATCGCAGGCGGCGTTGCGTTCGCCGAACAACAGCCAGTTGCGATGACGGCCCGCGGCGATGCGCGTCTTGAGCAAGGCGCGCAGGCCCGCCAGGCCGGTGCCGTTGCCGATCAGGATCATCGGCCGCGCATCGTCCGGCGCGTGGAAGGAGGCATTGCTGCGGATGCGAAGGTCGATCGACGAATCCAGCGGCGCGTACTCGCTCAGCCAGCCGCTGCCCACGCCCAGGCTGCCGTCGTCGCGGCGCATCTGTCGGACCAATAGCCGCAGCGAACCTTCCGCGGCGATCGAGGCGATCGAATATTCGCGATGCGGCAACGGCGCCAGCGTGGCGGCGATCGCCTGCGCGCTTTGCCCGCGCAGCGTAGCCGGATCGGGCAGGTGCGAACGCGACAGCAGCTCGGCCAGAGTGAGATCGACGTCGTCGCGACGCACATGCGTCGAGCCGTCCACCGCCGCGGCCGCCAGCCACAGCGCAATATCATCGGCGCCATTGCGCGGCCCGATCTCGGCGATATCGCCCGCGTCCCATTGCAACAGCGCGGCATCGGCCGGCACCAGTTCGATATGGAACGCCGGCGCGCCGGCGCTGCCCGGATTGGACACGCGCCGCTCGCGCAAACGCCACGGCGCGTACGCGGGCGCGCTCCAGTCGGGCAGGTCGGTGCGTCCGGCGAGCAGGCCCAGGTGATGTTGCCAATGGCGCAGCGCGCCGGCTTCGCCGTTATCGACTTCGACCAGATCGAACAGCGGCTGCGCGCCGGCGTGGCGCAGCCAATGATCGAGGCGATGGCCGAACGCGCAGTATTCGTTGTAGTCGCGATCGCCCAGCGCGAGCACGCCGTAGCCCAGCCCGGTCAGCGACGCGCCGTTGCCCATCACCCGGCGCACGAAAGCCGCGGCGCTGTCGGGCGCATCGCCCTCGCCGGTGGTGCTGACCACGAACAGCACGCGCGAGTAGTGGCCGAGCTGGCGCGCGTCGAGATTGCCGAGCACGGCCAGATCGGCGCGCAATCCGGCGTCCCGCAGCGCGTCGCAACTGCGCCGCGCCAGTTGTTCCGCGAAACCGGTCTGGCTGGCGAACGCGACCAACCAATCGCCGCGCTGATCCTGCGCGAGTTGCGGCAAGGCCTGCGTGCGCGCGCTGCGCGCACGCGACACCGCCACGTTGATCACGAAGCCGGCGTAAGCGGCGAGCAGCGCCGCCGCGGCCCACAGGCGCCCGCGTCCGGGTGCGATCCAGTTCCAGGGCTCGGCCTGCCACTGCGACAGGGCGATCGCCAACGCCGCCAGCGCGGTGAGGATCACGGCATGGCCGATCGCTGACAAGTCGAAACCGCGCGACCGGGATGCGGACGCCTTCGGTGCGGGCGGCTCGGAAGTGGGCAGTGAATTCATACGGCGCGCTGACAGGCGACGAAGCCCGGCGTGGTGCGGGTGACGAAGCCGTCGCCTTCGCGCAACACGAACAGCGCGGCGAGGTTGTGGCGGTTGGCGTAGGCGATGCCGGCGTGCGCGCCGAGCACGGTCAGCGCGGTCGCCAGCGCGTCGGCCTGCATGCAGTGCCGGTGCAACACCGTCACCGACGCGACGGCGTTGTCGATCGGTGCGCCGCTGCGCGGGTCGAGCGTATGCGAATAGCGGCGTTCGCCTGCGTCGAAATAGCGGCGGTAATCGCCCGAGGTCGCGATCGCCAAGCCGTCGAGCGCGATCACCGCCGCGGCTTCGTCATCGCCGCCACCGGGTTGCTCGACCGCGACCCGCCACTGCGAGCCATCGGGTTTGCGCCCGTGTGCGCGCAGTTCGCCGCCGACTTCGATCAGGCAATCGGCGACATCCTGCGCCAGCAACCAATCGGCGACGCGATCGACGCCGTAGCCCTTCGCGATCGAGGACAAGTCGAGATACGCGCCGCCGGGTTGCAGCAAAGTCCGCTGCGCGGCGTCGAAGCGAAGGCGCCGCCAGTCGACCCGCTCGCGCGCCTGCGCAAGCGTTTGCGTTTGCGCCGCCGGCGTGTGCGCGCAAGCGCCAGCCGGGCCGAAGCCCCATAGATCGGTCAACGGCCCGATGCTCGGATCGTAGGCGCCGTCGGTATCGGCCGCGAGCGCGAGCGCCGCGGCCAGCACGTCGGCGAATTCGACCGGCAACGCATGCACGCTGCCGGCTGGCGCGCGGTTGTAACGGCTGATGTCGGAGTCGGCCTGCCAGGTACTCATCTGCGCGACGACTTCATCCAGACGCGCCTGGATACCGCGTTCGAGCCGTTGCAGCTGCGAAGCGGCGGCGATCAGCTTGACCGACCAGCTGGTGCCCATCGTCAGGCCGCGCAGCGTGTGCAAGTCCGGTGCAGCCGTAGCGATGCTGTCCGGCCGCGACCAGGCGGCGGGCGCGCTCGGCGCGCCCGTCCACGACCCCATCGCTGGCGGTACGCGCTGGGTCATCGCTTACTGCGGCAGCACTTCGACCACGGCGACATAGCTCAGACGGCGCTGCTTCGCGTCCGGCAGGCTGGTCTTGTTGTCTTCGCTGGTGGTTTCCAGCCAGTACATGCCGGCTTGCGGCCACTTCACTTCGAACTTGCCGTCGGCGCCGGTGGTGGCGTGGATCTCGCTCTGCTGATCGCGGTAGCGGGTCGCGCCCGGCACGATCTCGATCTTCAGGCCCGAAGCCGGCTTGCCGTCGAGCAGCAACTGGAAGGTCGCCGCTTCACCGGCGAACAAATCGTTGGGATGGGTCACCGGAACCAGCTCGATGCCCTTGCCGCTGGTCTTGAACACGCCGGTGCTGGGCTTGCCGACGGTGGCGAAGGTTTCCACCCGGCCCAGGCTTTCCGAGGCGCTGATCTCGGTGGCGCCGGCCGGAATCGCGGTCTTGAACTCGCTGACCTTGCCGCGCCAGCGCTTGGCTTCGCCGCCGAGCTTGTAGCTGGCGAACATGCCTTCGTTGTTCATCGCGATCTTGTAGGTGCCTTCCTGCTGCAGTTGCAGATCGAACACGGTGCGCAGCTTGCCGGTGGCGCCGTTCTGCGGCTCGACCTTGCTGCCGTCGGGCGCGGTGACTTGCAGGCGTTCCAGCGGCAGCGGCACGTGATTGAAGTAGAACAGGTCGTTGGACACGGCCGCATCGACCGTCATCCACGAGCCCTTGTCGGAGAACACGGTCTGCGACGGCTGCAGCCAGGCCTTGTGCGCTTGCGCGGTGCCGGCGAGAGCGAATGTGGCGATTGTTGCGGCGACTAGAAGTTTGAGATTCATGGCGATGGGTCCGGGAATGGGGAATAGGGAATCGGGAATCGTTAGAGCAAAGGCATGTGGGCGTCGGTGAATGGATGAGATCGGAAACATCGCTTTTTGCGATTCCCGATTCCCCATTCCCGATTCCCGGCCCTCAAGGCTTCACCACCACCTTGACCTTCCCCAGCTCGGTCTTGCCCTGAGCGGAAAGGTTCTGCGCCTTGCCGGACCACTCGAACGGAATCGTCAGCATCTCGCGGCCGCCGACTTCGCGCGCGGCTTCCACCACCAAGGTGTAGTTGCCCGGCGCCAGACTGCTGAGCTGCTTGCTGTTGCCCTTGAACGACAAGGCGTGCGCGCCGACCGGACGGGTCGCGCCGCTGACGCCATCGACCGGCATGCTCAACGTGCGGCCGCTGCGGCGCCACCACTGGCGCATGTCCTTGAGCCACTTGGTGCCTTCGCCGTTCTTCTTGTCCAGGTCGTACCAGACCGCCAGATCGCTGGCGACGGTGTTGTCGGATTTTTCGATCCACGCGGCGACATAGGGGCGGTGGTACTCGGCGGCGTTGATCCGCGGAATCTCGATATTGAGTTCCAGATCGGCCGCGAACGCGGGCAGCGGCAGCGCCAGCGCGGGGATCAGAACCTTGAACGACGACAATTTCATGGATCGCTCCTGGAGGGCTAAAGACGTTTGTTCAATGCATGAAGACGATGATGACCAGCAGCGGCACCGCCAGGCCCAGCGCGACCAGCGGCCAGGTCTTGCCGCGCTGGCGCGCGTGCAGTTGCAGCAGCCACAGGCCGGTGAAGGCGAACAGCAGGCAGGCGATGGCGAACAGATCGATGAACCAGCGCCACGCCGCGCCGGTATTGCGGCCCTTGTGCAGATCGTTGAGCCAGGCGATCCAGCCGCGGTCGGTGCGTTCGTACTCGATCGCGCCGCTCTCGCGGTCGATGCTGATCCAGGCGTCGCCGCCCGGACGCGGCAGCGAAACGTAGACGTCGCTGTCGGACCATTCGCCCTTGCGACCGGCGGCGCGTACATCCAACGCATCGTTGAGCCAATCGTTGACAGCGCCCGGCAGCGGCGCGTCGGCGGGGTGTTCGCCCTTGAGGCCGCGCAACAGGCTGGCGGGCAGGGTTTCCTTGAGGTTGACCACGCGCGGCTCGGATTCGATCTGCGCGGCGTGGTTCAAGGTGATGCCGGTGATCGAGAACAGCAGCAGCGCGATCAGGCTGACCGCGGCGCTGATCCAGTGCCAGCGGTGCAGGGTCTTGAGCCAAAAGGAACGACGATTAGCATCGACCGTCCCCGAAGTGGCCTTAACCGGTCCGGCTTTAACCGAGCCGGCGTCGATCGCGCGATCGCCACTGGCCGCATTCACGGCTGGCTCCAGCGCCGCAGCAGGTTGTGATAGACGCCGGTGAGCTGCACCAGCGAAGGATGATCGGGCACGTCGGCGGTCAGGCGGCGGATCGACACATCCAGTTCGAACATCAGCCGGCGCTGCGCGTCTTCGCTGACCAGGCTCTGGATCCAGAAGAACGAGGCGATGCGCGCGCCGCGGGTGACCGGCGTGACCCGGTGCAGGCTGGTGCCCGGATACAGAACCAGATCGCCGGCGGCGAGCTTGACGCTGTGGGTGCCGTAGGTGTCTTCGATGATCAGTTCGCCGCCGTCGTATTCCTCCGGCGCGCTCAGGAACAAGGTCGCCGACAGATCGGTGCGCACCGCGTCCATGCCGCCGCGGCTGCGGTCGTAGCGGATCGCGTTATCGACGTGAAAGCCGAACGACTGGCCGCCGGCGTAGCGATTGAACAGCGGCGGATACACGCGCTGCGGCAGCGCCGCGGAGAAGAAGGTCGGATTCTTCGACAGCGCCTCGAGAATCAGCGGGCCCAGCTCGCGCGCGACCGGATCGTTCTCCGGCAGTTGCGCGTTGTCCTTGGCCTTGGCCGACTGATGGCCGGCGGTGATGCGTCCATCGGCCCAGCCGGCCTGATCCAGACGCGCCCGGCAATGGGCGAGCTGTTCGGCGGTGAGTACCTTGGGGACGTGCAGCAGCATGGGTTTCCTCGATGCGGCCGCCCGGGACGGACCCGGGCGGCGCGCGCGGACTATGGAAGTCCGATTAGAACGTGAAGTCGGCGCGGCGTGCCAGCTGCCCGTCGCGCCCGGCACTGCTTAGAACGCGAAATTGGCGCTCAGCACCACCTGGCGGCCGTCGCCCGGCGTCGCCCAACCGTTGTTGCGGATACGGGTGAAATAATCCTCGTCGGTCAGGTTGTTGACGTTGAGCTGCAACTGCGCCGAGCGGTTGATCTTGTAGGCGACCATCGCGCGGTGGGTCCAGTAGCTGCCGTAGGTGGTCAGCGGGCCGTTGACGTTGGTCGCGCTGTGCTGGGTCAGCCAGATCTTGCCCTGGTAGGTCGCGCCATAACCGATCTGCCACTTCGGGCTGAGGTCGTAGGTGGTCCACAGGCTGAAGGAATGCTCCGGCACCGAGGTCAGGCGATCGCCCTTGGTGTAGTCCAGGCCCAGGCCGGCCTGACGGTCGGACACGCCCTGCAGCACTTCGCTGTCGAGGAAGGCGTAATTGGCGTAGACCGCCCACTGGTCGGTGATCAGGCCGGACAAGCCCAGCATCACGCCGTCCACGCGCGCCTGGCCGTCGAGCTGCTGCAGGCCGGACAGGTTGGCCGGGTTGTCGAGGTCGGCGACCTTGTAGTTCTTGCGATCGTTGCGGAACACCGAACCGGTCAGCGCCAGGCGGCCGTCGAGGAAGTCCCACTTGGTGCCGATTTCGTAGTTGACCGCGGTTTCCGGATCGACCGAGCAGGTCTGCGCGGTGCACGAGCCGTTGACCGAGGCCTTCGACGGCGTCTTCGAGTTGCCGTAGGCGATGTAGATGCTGCCGTTCTCGACCGGCTTGAACACCAGACCGGCGCGGTAAGAGAACAGGTCGTCGTTGCTCTTGAACGGCACGCCATAACCGGTGACGGTGCCGATCGGCTGCGGCGGCAGCGCGCCGCCGACCGTGGTCGGGGCCAGCACGACGACGGCGTTGTTGGTCTTGCCTTCGTTGCGCTCGTAGCGCGCGCCCAGGCTCAACTGCCATTGCTCGTTGAACTTCAGCGTGTCGAACACGTACAGCGCGCGGTTGTCCAGTTCGCCCTCGGTGCGGCCGGTGAGGGTGCGGTTGAGCGGGCCGCGATAGATGTGGTCCGGATTGGCGATGCTCGTCTGCGGCAGCCCGTTGATGTACGGGTTGGTGCCGTTGGGATTGCGGAAATCGCTGGTGACGTCGAGGTCGAACTTCTCGTGCAGGATCGAGAAGCCCGCGACCAGATTGTGTTCGATCGCGCCGGTGTTGAAGGTGGCGGTCAGATCGGTCTGGTTGTAGATCGTGGTGTTGCGCGTGTCGCGGCCGTAACCGCGCGGGCCGCTCGGGGTGTAGTTACCCGGGCGCGTCGTGCCGCAGGTGGTGCCGGTCGGAGTGAGGTTGTTGGCCAGGCACCAGGTGCCCTGCACGGCATCGACCAGCGAGAACTGATCGACCTGCTGCCAACGCGTCAGGTTGCGGACCTTGAAGCCATCGTTGAAGGAATGCTCGATGGTCGAGGTCAGCGAGTTCAGATCGATGTCCTGCTTGTCGATGTTGCTGTAGCCGTAGTAGTTGCCGCGATCCACGCCCGGCAGGCCGTCGCCGTTGAAGAACGGCAGGCCGTATTGCGGGGTGTTGTCGTCTTCCTGGTGCAGGTAGTTCAAGGTCCAGGTGGTGTCGCCGCCCAGGCCGAAGGCCAGCGAGGCGGCCACGCCCCAGCGCTCATTGCTTTCGACATCGCGGCCCGGCACGTCGTTCTGGTGCGCCATCGTGTTCAGGCGCAGCGCGGTGCTTTCGCCGAGCACGAAGTTGCTGTCGGTGGTCATGCGCGCGTAGCTGTCGGTGCCGGCGGCGATGGAGGCCTTGTGGAACTCGTTGAGGCCGGCGCTCTTGGTCACCAGATTGATGGTGCCGCCGACCGAGCCGGCGCCGGAGTAGACCGAGTTCGCGCCGTTGATGACTTCCACCGATTCCAGGTTGAACGGATCGGTGCGGCTGTACAGACCGCTGTCGCGCACGCCGTCGACGGTGATGTCGCTGTCGGCGTTGAAGCCGCGCAGGTTGATCTTGTCGCCGAAACCGCCGCCGCCTTCGCCGGCGCCGAAGGTGATGCCGGGCAGGGTGCTGAGGATGTCGGTCAGCGACAGCAGGTTCTGGCCGTCGATGGTGTTGCGGTCGATCACGGTGATCGTCTGCGGCGTGTCGCGCAGGTTCGCGGTGTACTTGCCGCTGCTGGCCTTCTGCACGCGATGGCCATGCACGGCGACGCCTTCGACGTCCTTGGCCTGCGGCTCGGGCGCGGGCGCGGCGAACACGGGCAGGCTGATGGCTAGAGCGAGCGCGCCGGCAAGCGGCGACACGACGAACTTCGTGGTCGGCATGAGAATCTCTGGGAGTGCGGGGAATAGGCGGCCGCAAGGCGGCGTCAGGCCGCGATCTTAATGAGATGAATTCTCATTTGCAACGAAAAGTGAACGCGGAGCGCCGGCTGTAACCGTTTTCGTCGCATGGATGTGCGTAAACGGGCCGCTGAGTGGGCGGCCGGTCGCGTTTTTGGGCTGCGAAGGGGCAGGCCCACGAAAAGAGAGGTCTTTTGTAGAGGGGCTTCAGCCCCGATGCCTTTCTCTCGGATCGCCGCGCGGTGGGAGTGCTTTCCAGGCAGATCGAAGCGATGCAGCGATCTGAGAAAAAAGCATCGGGGCTGACGCCCCTCCTACAAGAAATTCCGAAGCTTCGCGCAGCCTCGAACTGGTGCCGCCAGCCGCGCTTACTCGCGATCGTCGCGGGTCCACACCCCGCCGTCCTCGACCTTGACCGGAAACTTCGCCACCGGCTCATACGCCGGCGGACACAGCGGCCGGCCGTCGCGGACATCGAAGCGCGCGCCGTGCAGCACGCATTCGATACTGGCCTGTTCGCCGTCGAAGGTGCCCGAGGACAGTTCGAAATCCTCGTGCGAGCAGCGATCTTCCAGCGCGTAGTAATCGCCGTCGTAATTGCAGACGAAGATCGCGGTGTCGCCGTCCCAGGCGACGGTGGACTCGCCCGGCAACAATTGCGAGGTGGCGCAGACGAAAATCCAATCGCCCATGACGTGCTGTTCCCGTGGCTGGCGGTGCGATGGCGCTAGTTTAAAAGCTCGGCGGCGGCGGTAACAGCGGCGCCGGTCGCGTCGCGCAATCCGCAGTGGCCCGGCGGCGGCCCGCGTCAGCGGCTCAGAGGGTCTTTTCCAGCACTTCGAAGCTCAGATCGTCGCGCTTGGGCAGGCCGAAGCGGGCATCGCCGTACGGGAACGGCAGGAACTTGCCGGTGCGCCTGAAGCCGCGGCGCAGGTAGTACTGGATCAGTTCCTCGCGCACGTTGATCACCGTCATCTCGATGGTGGACAAGCGCCAGTCGTCGCGCACGATGCGTTCGGCCTCCTCCAATACGCGCTTGCCGATGCCGGCGCCCTGCAGGGTCGGATCGACCGTGAACAGGCCGAGATAGCCGACCTCGTCGTGCGCCGCGATGTGGGCGCAGGCGGCCAAGGCGGGCGGATCGCCGAGTTCGCCGAGCAGGACCATGCTGCGCGGCTTGCTCAGGAAGTCTTCGATTTCGTCCGGCCCGGTGCGGCGGCCGCCGAGCAGATCGGATTCGGTGGTCCAGCCGCGGCGGCCGGAGTCGCCGCGGTAGGCCGACTCGGCCAGGGCGACGATCGCATCGATATCGGCCGCGGCGGCGGCGCGGAAAGTCAGGGCGTCTTGGTTCATGCGAGCAGCTTGCGGACCTTGTTCAGCGCCGCCACGAAGGCGTCGATTTCTTCGAACGTGTTGTAGTAAGCCAGCGATGCGCGGCAGGTCGCCGGCACGCCGAAGTGTTGCATCAGCGGATGCGCGCAGTGATGGCCGGAACGGATCGCCACGCCTTCCAGATCGAGCAGGGTGGCCAGATCGTGCGCATGCGCGCCTTCGATCAAAAAGCTGACCACCGCGGCCTTTTCCGGTGCCTCGCCGAAAATGCGCAGTCCGGGAACCTCGCGCAGCGCCTGGGTGAAACGCGACAGCAGAGCTTGTTCGCGCGCGTCGATATTGGCCATGCCCAGCGCCGACAGATAATCCACCGCCGCGCCGAGCCCGGCGAAACCGGCGATGTTCGGTGTGCCGGCCTCGAACCGGCGCGGGCCGTCGGCGAACACCGTGCCTTCGAACCGCACTTCCTTGATCATCTCGCCGCCGCCGATGAACGGCGGCATCGCTTCGAGGTGTTCGCGTCGCGCCCACAGCGCGCCGGTACCGGTCGGGCCGCTCATCTTGTGGCCGGTGATCGCGTAGAAATCGCAGCCGATCGCGGCGATGTCCAGCGGCCGGTGCGGCGCGGCCTGCGAGCCGTCGATCAACGTGGCGATGCCGCGCTTGCGCGTTTCGCGGCAGATCTCGCGCACCGGGTTGACGGTGCCGAGCACGTTCGAGACGTGGGTCAAGGCCAGCAGCTTCACTTCGGGAGTGAGGAGCGAGTACAGCTGATCCAGATTCAAAGCGCCGCGTTCGTCGATCTCCGCGACCTTGATCGTAGCGCCCGTGCGCTGCGCGACCAGTTGCCAGGGCACGATGTTGGCGTGGTGCTCCATGCGCGTGAGCACGATCGCATCGCCGGCCTTCAATCGCGGCAGCGCCCACGAATAGGCGACCAGGTTGATGGCGAAGGTCGTGCCGCTGCACAGCACCAACTCGTCCACGCGCACGTTGAGGAAACGCGCGAGCTTGCTGCGCGCGCCTTCGTAGGTCTCGGTCGCCTCGGTGCCCAGCGTATGCACGGCGCGGCTGACGTTGGCGTTGTGGTGGCGATAGAAATCGTCCACCGCATCGATCACCGCGTTGGGTTTCTGCCCGGTGTTGGCCGAGTCGAAATAGATCAGCGGCTTGCCGTGGACTTCGCGCGTGAGCACCGGGAAATCGGCGCGCACGGCGGCCCAATCGATGGCGGCGGAAGCGGGGTGGGCGGCGTTCATCAAGTGGTGGCCTCGTAGTCGCCTGGGGTCGGGGGGATGAGCGCGGAGCAGTGAATAAAGACTTCGGTTCCCAGAGGGAACGCTTTGTTCACTGTTTCGCGCCTGCTCCTGCTTTCAAGCCAGCTGCAGCCGTTCCAGGGCCAGGCTCAAGCGCACTTCCAGCATCGCCCGCGCGCTGTCGTCCTCGATCACCGTCAGGGTCTCGCGGCAGAACGCGGTGGTCAGCAGCGCGCGCGCGGTTTCCACGGGCAAGCCGCGCGATCGCAGGTAGAACAGGGCGTTGGCGTCGAGCTGGCCGACGGTAGCGCCGTGCGCGGCCTGGACTTCGTCGGCATGGATTTCCAGCACCGGCTGGGTGTCGATTTCCGCGCCTTCGCTGAGCAGCAGATTCTTGTTCGACAGCGACGCGTTGCTGCCGTCGGCGCCTTCGCGGATCAGGATGCCGCCGTGGAACGCGGCGCGCGAACGGCCGGCGCCGAGACCGCGCCAGACCAGTTCGCACTGGGTGTCGCGGCCGACGTGATCGATGCCCAGGCGGGTGTCGAGATGGCGGCGGCCGCTCGCCAGCAGCACGCCGTTGGCCAGGACCTGCGCGCCTTCGCCATGCAGCGCGGCGTTGAGTTCGTGACGCGCCAGCGCGGCGCCGAGTTCCAGGTCGATGCGGCGATAGCGCGCGCCGCGCGCCAGCACCGCGTCGGTGCGCGCGAACACGGTCGCGCCGAGCGCTTCGTCCTGCACCCGCGCATGCGACAGCGTGGCGTTGGGCGCCAGGTGGACGTGGGTCAGGCTGTTGGACAGGTGATTGTGGATGTCGGTGGCGATCTGATGCTCGACCACGCTGAGCGAGGCGCCTTCGCGCAGTTCGATCAGATGGCGCAGATGCCAGGCCAGATCGCCGGCGTTGGGACTGCCGACGAACACCAGATGCACCGTGCCCGGCGCCTGCACGCCGGCGTCCACGCGCAGCACCGCGCCTTCGTCGGCCAGCGCGGCGTTGAGGCGGGCGAAGATTTCGTCCGCGCGCTCGAAGCGGCGGGCGAGGAAGTTGGCTTCGCGCGCGTCGTCGGTGGCCAGCACCTGCGACAGCGGCAGCAGCGACACGCCCGCGGGCAGGCCGGACAGGTCCGAACGCGCGGCGTCGAAGCGGCCGTTGTGGAAGACGATGCGCGGCGCCGGAATGCCGGCGATGGCCGCGCTGTCGAAGCTGGCCGGCACCGCCTCAGCCGAAGCGAAGGCGCGCCGTTCCAGCGCGCGCAGCGGCGTGTATTTCCAGGCTTCGGTGCGCGGGCCGGGCAGGCCGTCGCGCAGCGCGGCGTCGAGCGCGGCGCGGCGGGTGGCGCCCAGGCCGGCGGCTTCGCGCGCGGGCAGGGCCTCGAAGGACGCGGCGAAGGCGTCGAGCAGGGCGCTCATCGGGCGCGCTCCGTGGCTGGGTTCGCGTTGATCACGCCGCGTTCTCCGGAGCGACGCGGTCCTTGAGCCATTCGTAGCCGTGCGCTTCCAGTTCCAGCGCCAGTTCCGGCCCGCCGGTTTCGACGATGCGGCCGTCGGCCAGCACGTGCACCACGTCGGGCTTGATGTAGTCGAGCAGGCGCTGGTAGTGGGTGATCACCAGGAAGGCGCGATCGGCCGAGCGCAGTGTGTTGACGCCGTGGGCGACGGCCTTGAGCGCGTCGATGTCCAGGCCCGAGTCGGTTTCGTCCAGGATCGCCAGCTTGGGTTCCAGCAGCGCCAGTTGGAAGATCTCGTTGCGCTTCTTCTCGCCGCCGCTGAAGCCTTCGTTGACGCCGCGATGCAGCAGCTCGTCCTTCAGGTGCAGCACGGCCAGTTTCTCGCGCACCAGCTTGAGGAACTGCATGGAGTCGAGTTCCGCCTCGCCGCGCGCCTTGCGCTGGGCGTTGAGCGCGGCGCGCAGGAAGTAGGTGTTGTTCACGCCCGGGATTTCGACCGGGTACTGGAACGCCAGGAACACGCCGGCGGCGGCGCGTTCTTCCGGCTCCAGCGCGAGCAGATCGCGGCCTTCGAATTCGACCGAACCCTGGGTGACTTCATAGCCTTCGCGACCGGCGAGCACGTTGCCCAGCGTGGACTTGCCCGCGCCGTTGGGTCCCATGATGGCGTGCACCTGGCCCGGCTGCAGGTCAAGGCTCAGGCCCTTGAGGATGTCCTTGCCAGCGACTTGGACGTGGAGGTTTTCGATCTTGAGCATGGTGGGCATCTTGGTTAGTTCAATCTTCGAGGCGTTCAAGGTCCGCCAGGTCTTGCAGGCGGCCGACGGCTTTCTTGTTCTTGCGCAGGTCGTCGATACCGATGACCGAGACCTCCGCTCCGGCGAGCGGAACAACGATCCGGTTCGGGAAGCACTGGTCGAAGTCAACGCCATCGGCGAAGTTGATGAGTTCGATCTTGTTCGGTTCCGCGCCAAGCACCAGCATCGCGCGCGGTTTGCAGAAATCGGCGGGATTGGCCTTGATGTCCGTGAAACCGAAATCGCGTAATGCGGCGATCAGGCGTTGCGCGTTTTCTTCGGTACCACGGAACCAGACGTCCATGTCCCGGGTATAACGCACGTGTCCATGCACGCCAAGCGCAATGCCGCCGACCAGCATGTAATCGACGCGATGGGCGCCCAACGCAGCGAGAAAGTCGCGCCAGTCGTCAGGGAGCTGGGACATCGCGCAACTCGATCACGTAAGCGAAAGGCGGGTTTCCGTTCTTGAACAACTCATTTCCTTCCCGGTGCAGGTTCAAGGTCTCCTGCAAACGTTCTTCCGGTGGGCGCGAACGCCAATAGCGCACGCTCTGGGCGTTTTGTTCGTCCGGCGCGACGAAGCGCATGGTACGGGCGATGCGCGTAGTCATCCGACCGAACCTTCCAGACTCACTTCCAGCAGCTTCTTGGCCTCGACCGCGAACTCCATCGGCAATTCGCGGAACACGCTCTTGCAGAAGCCATCGACGATCATCGACACCGCGTCCTCGGTGCCGATGCCGCGGCTGCGGCAGTAGAACAGCTGGTCGTCGCTGATCTTGGAGGTGGTCGCTTCGTGTTCGACCGTCGCGTCGGGGTGCTTGACCTCGATGTACGGGAACGTGTGCGCGCCGCACTTCTTGCCGATCAGCAGGCTGTCGCATTGGGTGTGGTTGCGCGCGCCGGCGGCGTTCTTCTCGACCTTGACCAGGCCGCGATAGGTGTTCTGGCCGCGGCCGGCGCTGATGCCCTTGCTGATGATCTTCGACTTGGTGCGCTTGCCGACGTGGATCATCTTGGTGCCGGTGTCGGCCTGCTGACGATGGTGGGTCAGCGCGACGGAATAGAACTCGCCGGTGGAATCGTCGCCCAGCAGCACGCAGCTGGGGTATTTCCAGGTGATCGCCGAGCCGGTCTCGACCTGGGTCCAGCTGATCTTGCTGCGCGCGCCACGGCATTCGCCGCGCTTGGTCACGAAGTTGTAGATGCCGCCCTTGCCGTTTTCGTCGCCCGGGTACCAGTTCTGCACCGTCGAGTACTTGATCTCGGCGTCTTCCAGCGCGACCAACTCGACCACCGCCGCGTGCAGCTGGTTTTCGTCGCGCATCGGCGCGGTGCAGCCTTCCAGGTACGAGACGTAGGCCTTGTCTTCGCAAATGATGAGGGTGCGCTCGAACTGGCCGGTGTGGCCGGCGTTGATGCGGAAATAGGTGCTCAGCTCCATCGGGCAACGCACGCCCTTGGGAATGAAGACGAAGCTGCCGTCGGAGAACACCGCCGAGTTCAGCGCGGCGAAGAAGTTGTCGCCGGTCGGCACGACGCTGCCCAGATATTTCTTGACCAACTCGGGCTGCTCGCGGATCGCCTCGGACATCGAGCAGAAGATCACGCCCTTCTCGGCCAGCTCCTTGCGGAAGGTGGTGCCGACGGAGACCGAGTCGAACACCGCGTCCACCGCCACGCCGGCCAGGCGCGCGCGTTCGTGCAGCGGCACGCCGAGCTTGTCGTAGGTGTCCAGCAGCTCCTGCGGCACTTCGTCGAGCGAGGCGTACTTGGCCTTGGGGGCGCTGTAGTAGCTCAGCGCCTGGAAATCGATCGGCGCGATGTTGAGCTTGGCCCAATGCGGCATCGGCATGGTCAGCCAGTGGCGATAGGCCTCAAGGCGCCAGTCGGTCATCCACTCGGGCTCGTTCTTCTTGGCCGAGAGCGCGCGGATGACGTCCTCGTCCAGTCCCGGCGGCAGGCTGTCGGATTCGATGTCGGTGATGAAACCGGCTTCGTAGCGACGGCCGAGCTGCTCGTGGATCTCACGATTGGCGATGTCGCCCGCGGCGGCGGGCGTCTTGCTGATGTCGGTGGCCATGTTGGCTGCCTACTGTCTAAGCGCCGGCCAGGCGCAGGTCGATGCGCTTGGCGGAGGCGGGTTCGGGTGAAAAGGTGGGGGCGAGCATCTGCGCGAGGGTGACGTTGCTGAGCGCTTCGACCACGACGTCGTTGATCCGGCGCCAGTTGGCGCGCACGCCGCACTGTTGCTCCAGGCCGCAGTTGCCTTCGTGGACGCTGCATTCGGTCATGCCGAGCGGGCCTTCCATCGCTTCGACGATCTCGATCAAGCCGATTTGCTCCGGCGCCCGCGCCAGCCGATAGCCGCCGTTGGCGCCGCGGAAACCCTCGACCAGGCCGGCCTGGGCCAGCGGCTTGAGCACCTTGCTGACGGTCGGCGCTTCCAGGCCGGCGCGCTCGGCCATCTCGGCCGCGCTGAGGACGCGGTCGTGCTGGGCCGCCAGGACGGTCAGGACGACCGTGGCGTAATCGGTGAGCTTGGTGACGCGGAGCATCGGCGTGGGGCGCTGAAGACGGCGGGGGGTAATTCGTACCGAAATTGTACGGTTTTATCCGGGCCGAGGCCAGCGGGCGGTTTTGCACGATTCATCGGGCCGCGGCGGGGAGCCCGGGCGGCGCCCGATCTGGCCCGGATTGCCGGGCGGGGCGGGGCCGATTCCGGGTTCGAGCCCCGGGGCCGCGGCGGCGCGTCACGGAAAGGAGATCGCCGACGATAGCGGCGCAACCCCTGCTCAGGTCAGAATGATCGTTCGTCATTTTGGGAATCGCCATGCCGCGCAAGATCGCCGCCCGTCGTTCAGCCATCCACGGCAACGGTGTATTCGCCGTCGCCCCGATCGCCAAGGGCGAACGCGTCATCGAATACAAAGGCCGCCGCCGCAGCCACGAAGAAGCCGACGCCGGCGATACCGGCGACGCCGACTCGGGCCATACCTTCCTGTTCACGCTCAACGACGAGTACGTGATCGACGCCAACTACGAAGGCAATACCGCGCGCTGGATCAATCACAGCTGCTCGCCCAACTGCGAGGCGGTGCTGGAAGAGGACGACGGCGACGACCGCCGCCAGGACAAGGTGTTCATCGAGGCGATCCGCGAGATCGCCCCGGGCGAGGAGCTGTCGTACAACTACGGCATCACCTTGGAAGAGAAGCACACCAAGGAACTGAAGCAGATCTGGGAATGCCGCTGCGGCTCGCCGGATTGCACCGGCACCATGCTGCAGCCCAAGAAAGACAAGAAGTCCAAGAAGAAAGACAAGAAGAAGGACAAGAAAAAGAAGAAGGACAAGAAGGGCAAGAAGAAGGATTGAGGGTTCGGCCGGCTGTTTCCCGGCGTTTGAGGACGCCGCTGGAGGCCGAGCCGGCCGCTCTACTTCCCTTCTCCCGCTTTGCGGGAGAAGGTGGCCCGAAGGGCCGGATGAGGGCACGCGATCGGCGGGAGCCCTCGCTTCAACCTCACTCCCGCCCAAACGCGTCGCGTTTGGGCAATAGCGGACGCGCGGGCCAACGGCCCGCAAACCCCGTCCGCTCACCCGCTGCGCGGCAACGCGGTTAAAGCCAAGCGGTCAACCTTTGCCCGCGGACGAAAGTCCGATAGCTCCCCAAGCTCCCTCACCGGGACACTGCGATGCATCCGCCGCCACGCCGCGATAACACGCCGCGGCGACAATGGCCGCCGGTTCGCCGACTTCGGCGCAAATTTCCTCCCCTCGCATCCAGGAGCAGTCGTCCATGAGCTCGATCCAAGGCAAAGTCGCCGTCGTCACCGGAGCCGCCAGCGGCATCGGCAAGGAAATCGCGCACGAACTGGCCCGCGCCGGCGCCGCGATCGCCATCGCCGACCTCAATCAGGCCGGCGCGCAGGCGGTGGCGGACGAAATCGTCGGCCTCGGCGGCCGCGCCATCGGCGTGGCGATGGACGTCACCGACGAGGCCGCGGTCAACGCCGGCATCGAGCGCGTGGTCGCCGAACTGGGCGGCATCGACATCCTGATTTCCAACGCCGGCATCCAGATCGTCAACCCGATCGAGAACTACGCCTTCGCCGATTGGAAGAAGATGCTCGCGATCCATCTCGACGGCGCCTTCCTGACCACCAAGGCCGCGCTGCCGCACATGTACAAAGGCGACAAGGGCGGCACCGTGATCTACATGGGTTCGGTGCATTCGCACGAAGCCTCGCCGCTGAAGTCGGCCTACGTCACCGCCAAGCACGGCCTGCTGGGCCTGTCGCGCGTGCTCGCGAAGGAAGGCGCCAAGCACAACGTGCGCAGCCACGTGGTCTGCCCCGGATTCGTGCGCACGCCGCTGGTGGACAAGCAGATTCCCGAGCAGGCGAAGGAACTGGGCATCAGCGAGGACGAGGTGATCAAGAAGGTCATGCTCGGCAACACCGTCGATGGCGTGTTCACCACGGTCGAGGACGTGGCGCAGACGGTGCGCTTTTTGGCCGAGTTCCCGAGCGCGGCGCTGACCGGGCAGAGTTTCGTGGTCAGCCATGGTTGGTATATGCAGTAAGTCGCCGGCGCCATGCCGCGCATGGCGTTGGGGCTGGTCATCCCCGCGAAGGCGGGGATCCAGGGCGTTATCGCGACACAGCTGCGAAGTCTCTGGATCCCCGCCTTCGCGGGGATGACGAGCAAGAGCGAATCGCGACGAGCCCGGTCAGTAGTGAGGCGCAACAATGGCGAACACACGAAGCAAGACCCGATCCGCCGATAGCAAGCGCAGCGTAAAACCCGCCAAGGCATCGTCGGCGCCCGCCAAACGAGCGCCGGCCAAAGCCGCGCCCGTCAAGGCAGCGCCACTTAAATCCGCTGCCAAGCCCTCGCCGGTCAAGCGCAAGGGCGCGCCGGCCGTATTCATCGATCCGGCTGCCGAGACCGCCGCGCCGGCCACTGTCGGCAAGAAGAAATCCGCGTCCGGTTCGACCACCGCCGCATCACGCGCTCCCAGCAAACAAGCCGCCTCGCAAGCGGCGAAGACCGCCGGCGCGCGCATCCGCGCCACAGCGCCGGTGTTGCCGGAAAACATCGCCCTGGTGTTGCAGGGCGGCGGCGCGCTCGGCGCCTATCAGGCCGGCGTCTACCAAGGGCTGTTCGATGCCGGCGTCGCTCCGAACTGGATCGCCGGCATTTCCATCGGCGCCTTCAACACCGCGATCATCGCCGGCAACCCGCCGGAAAAGCGCATGGACGCCTTGCGCGAGTTCTGGGACACGATCTCGCGACCCAACGTGTTTCCCGCCACCACCTTCGGCCAGGAAGCGCATTTCGCCGGCCTCGACGCCGACACCCGTGCCTGGCTCGATACCTGGGAAGCCTGGCGCGCCATCGTCGAAGGCCAGCGCGGGTTTTATCAGCCGCGCATGTGGCTGGGGCAGGACCCGTTCGCGCCGCCGGGCCCGGCCGCGGCGAGTTTCTACGACACCTCGCCGATGATCGCCACGCTCGAGCGCCTGGTCGATTTCGATCGCCTCAACGACGACGGCATCCGCGTCAGCGTCGGCGCGGTCAACGTGCGCACCGGCAACCTGGAATATTTCGACAACACCCAGATGCGATTGGATGCGCGCCACATCCTCGCCTCGGGTGCGTTGCCGCCGGCGTTTCCGGCGATCGAGATCGACGGCGAGTTCTACTGGGACGGCGGCCTGGTGTCGAACACGCCGCTGTCGCAAGTGCTGACCGCGTCGCCGCGGCGCGACACCCTGGTGTTCCAGGTCGATCTGTGGAACGCGCGCGGCGAGTTGCCGCAGAACCTGCTCGACGTCGCCGAGCGGCAAAAGGAAATCCAGTATTCCAGCCGCACCCGTCTGATCACCGATACTCAGCGCGTATTCCAGCACTACCGCCGGCTGTTGCGCGAGTTGCTGGAGGAAATCCCCGAAGACGTGCGCAAGCACAACCCCTGGGCCCAGCACGCGGCCGAACTGGCCTGCGACCGGCGTTACAGCGTGATCCATCTGATCTATCGCGACCGCGCCAAGATCGGCCACTTCAAGGACTACCAGTTCGGGCGCGTGGCGATGCGCGAGCATTGGCTGTCGGGGCAGAGCGACATCGCCCGGGCCTTGGCGCATCCGGAGTGGTTGCAGTTGCCGCATGGCGAGTCGGCGTTCGTTGCGCACGATGCCACCGCGCCTTGAGCGGTTTCTCGGCGATTTGATCGGACAGCATCGGGGCTGAAGCCCCTCCCACAAGAGACTTCAAAACCACGAGGTCTTTTGTGGGAGGGGCTTCAGCCCCGACGCTTTTCGCCAAGCAGCGCCGACAGCGCCTGCGCTCAGCAATTCAGCTGACCTTTGTCATCCCGCAACCATGCGGCGGCCTGAACCCTCGGTCCCTAAGGCTGCGATGCGCGCCGGCCGCCAAGGGTTGCCATGACTAACGCCATTTAGCCAACGACCGTCACGCCGCTAGTCTGCGCGTCGTCGCGGTGCCGTATGCCGCGACTCGTGACCGGCCGCGCAGGGGATGCGCCGCCGGTGCGACTCATCCGCAGCACGGGGCCGCACCATGCGCAGCAATCTGATCATTTGTATGTCCGCGGTTTGCGCCGCGTTCGCCGCGCCTTGCGCGCATGCGCTGGACATCGACGGCCGCATCGATCCGCAGGAATGGAGCCAGGCCCAGCACATCCAGGAGTTCCGCCTGACCCAGCCGCTGTCGCGCGAGCCGGCCTCGCAGCCGACCGAAGCCTGGCTGATGGCCACGCCGCAAGGCCTGGCGGTCGCGTTCCGCAATCACCAGCCCGCCGGCGTGCCGCGCCTGCGCCAGCACACCCAGCGCGACGGCGACGGCACCGTGGACCGGGTCAATCTGTACGTCGACTTCGACGGCGACGGCCGCGCCGGCTACAACTTCACCGTGACCCTGGCCAACAGCATTACCGACGCCACCATCACCAGCGAAAACCTGTTCGGCAACGATTGGGACGGCGACTGGCGCCACGCCACCAGCGAAGACGACGAAGGCTGGTCGGCCGAGATGTTGATTCCCTGGCATATCGCGCCGATGCGCCAGCGCGAAGGCATGCGCACGCTCGGCATCCAGCTGGACCGGGTGATCGCCTCCACCGGCGAGCGCACCTCGTGGCCGGCGGTGCATTACACCGAAGCGCGCTATCTGTCGGCGTTCAACCGCATCGAAGTGCCGGCCTACAAACAATCGCTGCTGGCGATCACGCCCTACGTGGTCGGCGTGCAGGACGCGGTGCGTCACGACAGCGACTTCGACGGCGGCGTGGACCTGTTCTGGAAGCCCAGCGGCAAGTTCCAGCTCAGCGCGACCTTGAATCCGGATTTCGGTCAGGTCGAAAGCGACGAACTCACCGTCAACTTCAGCGCCACGGAAACCTTCAACAGCGACAAGCGGCCGTTCTTCACCGAGAACCAAAGCTTTTTCGACGTGCAGTTCGGCTCGTACAACAACTACAGCCGGTTGATCTACACCCGCCGCGTCGGCGGACCGGCCGACGACGGCGACGGCTCGGGCGATGTCACCGCCGCGGTCAAGCTCAACGGCAGCGCCGGCGGACTCAACTACGGCGTGTTCGCGGCGAGCGAGGGCGACGAAGCCGGCCGCGACTTCTACGCCGCCCGGGTGACCCGTGACTTCGCGCAACTGGGACTGGGTGCGATGGTCACGCGGGTGGAGCGGCCATGGCTGGACCGCGACGCCAACGTATACGAATTCGATCAACGCTGGACCCCGAACGCGCAGTGGTCGATCCGCAGCGCCGTGGTCGCCTCCGACGTGCAGCAGGCCGGCCGCAGCTTCCGCGACAGCGGCGGGCAGATCCGCGTCGACTACGACATGGGCCGCGGCTGGCGTCAGCAACTGTACGGCCTGCATCTGGGCCGCGATCTGATGCTCAACGACTTCGGCTATCTGGAACGCAACAACTTCAACTACCTGCGCTACGACCTGGGCCGGCGCGTCACCGATCTGCCGGCCGATTCGGCCTACGCCGGGCACGACTGGCATTACGCGGTATCGCGCCGCTACAGCGACGACGGCGTGCATATCGCCGACGCCTTCGCGGTCAACCGCCGCAGCGACACCCGCGACGGCGGCCGCGAGTTCATCGAAGCGGCGGTGTGGAGTCGCGGCCACGACGATCTGGTCACGCGCGGCCACGGCGTGCTGCGGGTGCCGGAGAAGATGTTCCTGACCTACGAGCGCCTGCGCCCGCGCAAAGACGAGAGCCCGTGGTCGCTGTCCACCGAAGCCGGCTACAGCGCCGATGGCCTGGGCGGCATCGACGAAGGCAAGCTGCGTCTGTATCTGGAGCCGAATTATCAGTACAACGACCGCCTGCTGCTGTTCGCCGGCATCGAGTACAGCCACAACCCCGACTGGCTGCTGTGGCGCGGCGACAATCGCGTCGCCACCTTCCGTTCCGATCTGCTCAGTCTCAATGCCGGCCTGCAGTGGTTCATCGACGACAAGCAGGAGCTGCGCGTGCGCCTGGAAACCATCGGCGTGGATGCGCGGAAGCGGCAGGCGTATCGGGTCGGCAGCGACGGCCGCGCACTGGCGGTCGCGGAAGAGGTTCCGGATTTCAGCCTGCGCAATCTCGGGTTCCAGGTTCGTTATCGTTATGAACTGGCGCCGCTGTCGTATCTGTATGTCGCCTATGTGCGCGGCGGCGAGATGTTCGAGGAGGGCATGCAGGAACACAATGTGGGACGGCAATTCAGCGATGCCTTCGATCTGCGCGACAGCGAGCAGTTGCTGGTGAAGTTGTCGTATCGGTTCGAGATTTGATGTCGCGATCTGAACGCAAAGCATCGGGGCTGAAGCCCCTCCCACAAAAGATTTCATCGCCGCGAGGTCTTTTGTAGGAGGGGCTTCAGCCCCGATGCCCTCTTTTCAGAAGCGACGCAAACCGGAAGCACCGCTCAAACTTCGCCCGGCCATGCAGGCAGCGCCGCCGCGGCTCAATCCTTCCGCCACTCCACCCCAAAATAAACAGCCCGCCCATCGCCCGGCAGAAAATTACGCCCATCCACCCCGCGTGCATCGGCGATCACATTGGTGCTGGCGATCCACTTCTTGTCGGCGAGATTGCGTGCATCGGCGAACCAGCTCCACTGCGAGGCGATCCTGCCGCCCACGCGCAACCCCGCGATGGTGTAGCCCGGCGCCTTGAAGCTGTTGGCGTGATCGATGTAGTAATCCTGCGGCGTCCATTCCACGCTGGGCGCGATATACAACCGCGGGTCGGGCTGCCAGCGCAGCTCCGCGCGCAGTTGCTGGGGCGGGACGCCGGCCAGGTCGTTGTCGCCATAGACCCGGTCGCCGTCGAAGCGGAAATCGTTGTACAGGTAGTTCGCGGACAAAGTGAAATCGTCGACGAATTTCCAGCCCAGCCCCAGTTCGATGCCCTGATGCAAGGTGCGCCCGGCGTTGATGGTGCCCAGCGGATTGCCGTTGCCGTCGCTGAGGGAAAGCAGCTCGCCCTTGACCCGGGCGCGATACAAGGCGACATCCAGCGACAAGGCATCGCCATTCAGGCGAAGACCGATCTCGCCGCTGTCGGCGCGCTGCTTGTCCACCGGAGTGATGCCCGGCCCGCCGCTGAGTTCGCCGAAGCTCGGCGGTTCCAGGCTGCGGCTGAGGTTGGCGTACAGCTGCGCGTGCTCATCGATTACATAGCGCACACCGAGCTTGGGGCTGATGCCGGAATAATCCGCATCGAAGCTTTCGTCGCGGCCGCCGGCGATCAACAGATCGCGCGAACGCCGTTGCGAGCGCAGCGCTTGCGCGCCCACGGATACGACCCACTGCGGGTTCAGCCAAGTCTGGTTCTCGGCGTACAGCTTGCTGTTGCGCGCGCGCTGATCGAAGCGGTTGCTGGGCGCGCCGGCGCGGCCGGCGATATTGAAATAGCGATCGTCGTCGGTATCGCCCTGGGCGAACGCGGCGCCCACGATCAGCACATTGCGCAGGCCCAGCCACTGCGATTCGCCGCGCCAGCGCAGGTCGATGCCGTAGTCGCGGCTGTCCTGGCGCAGCACCTGAAAGATCGGGTGATCCAGCGACTTGTCCGCGTAATACGCCGACAGCGTCAGCGTGTCGCCCGGCGACGGCGACCAGGCGAGTTTGCCCGCGACGCGATCGAGGCGGTAATCGCGGCGCTGATTCAAGGCGATATTGCCCGGCGCCGCCAGGCGCGGATCGCGGCGCGATTCGGCCAGGGTCAGATTGCCTGGCAGGGCCGAGCGCGTATCGACATGGGTGAGATAGACGCGCCCGTCGAGGCTGTCGCTGAAGCGATAGCCGGCGTTGGCGAACAGGCGATAGTTCTCCTGCTCGGCGTGATCGCGATAGCCGTCCTGGCGCAAGCCGCTGAGACTGAGGTAGCCGTCGGCCTGCCCGGACACGCCGGCCACGGCGATCTGGCCGCGCCGGTAGCCGAAGTCGCCGGCTTCCGCGCGCAAGGTCAGCGGCGCGGCGTCGTAACCGGTGGGCGAGACGAAGTTGATCGCGCCGCCGAGCGTGGCCGCGCCGAATTCCAATGCATTGGCGCCGCGATACACCTCGATGTAACGCGCCGACAAAGGTTCGACCGCCTGGAAATCGAAACCGCCGTCGGCGAGGTTGAGCGGGCTGCCGTCCTGCAGCAACTCCAGGCCGCGGCCGTGGAAGGTGCGTTGCAATCCGGAACCGCGAATCGCCAATCGCGCTTCCTCCGCGCCGAAGCGCGGCTGCACGAACACGCCGGCCGCATAACCCAGCGCATCGGTGAGCGTGCCGACGCGGCGGTCGCGATAGGCCTCGGCATCGATCAGTCCGGTCGCGCCGGCGCGTTGGTCCAGACGCGTACGCGCCTGCTGCAACGTTTCCACCGCGCGCGAAGGTTCGGAGCGGCCGTGAACGCGCACGGTGGCGAGGGTCTTGGCGCCATCGCTGGCCGGCTGCGCAGGTGATTGAGCGTGAGCGGCGCAGACGAAAACGACGGCGAACGCGAGCAAGGCGGGGCGAAGTGTGACGGCGCGCATGGCGGCTTCCTTGCTTGAGAAGCCGGACAGGGTAGTGAGCGCGTTATCGCTCAGGGTGCGGCATAACGCCGCAGTGGCGGAGCTGTCCGGCGCGCGCGCGATTTTGCGTAACGCTCTTGTGGTGCCGCTTGATTTTCGCGCCGTTCGTAATCGACGCGAACGCGGGGAGCCGCGTGCCGCGATCGAATCGCGCCCCTGGCTTCAGTGCGCGGACCCGGCCTGGGTATCGGGCAAGGCGACCGGCTTCACCCGCAACGCCCACACGACGCCGGCGATCAACAAGGCGATGCCGATCAGGGTCAGCGGCTGCGGGAATCGGCCGCGCAGGATGAAGGCGTAGGTCAGCGCGAACAAGGTTTCGAACACGATCAACTGCCCGGCCAGCGCGGTCGGCAAGCGTTGGCTGGCTTCGTTCCAGCACAAGGTGCCGACCCACGATGCCAGCAGGCCGATGGCGACCATCAGCGCGATGAAGAATCCCGGCCTGGGACCGAAGGGCATCGGGAAGCTGTCGTGGCTGGCGCCCATGTAAGCCCACAGGGCGATGTAGCCGATCAACGCCAACGGCAGCACAGCCAGGCCTTGCGCGGTGGCCCAGGTGCGCGGGCTGCGGCCCGGATGCGCGCGCAGCCAGTCGGCGTTGCGCAGCGGATACCAGGTCCAGCACGCGACCGCGCCGAAGGCGAGCAGACCGCCGAGCGCGTAGCGGCCGATGTCGGCATTGGCGTCGGCGCGCAGCGCCTGCAGTTCCACCTGGTTCACGCAGCCGATGCCGGCGGCGATCAACAGCAGGGACGGCGCCAGGCTCGCCCACGGCAGGCGGCCGTCGCGACGCGCGTTGCGCAGGTTGGCGCTGATCGCGATCACCACCGGCAGGGTGCCGATGATCATCGTCGGCAACGGCCCGCCGGCGCGCTGGATCGCGCTGGCCAGGCACAGGTAGTAGAGCAGGTTGCCGATCGCCGCCAGCTTCATCGCCTCGATCCAGTCCGCGCGCGCCAGTTGCCGCAGCGCCTTGCGATCCAGCCACGCCAGCGGTAGGGCGATCAGGCCGAAGGCGAGGTAACGGGCGACCGATTGCAGCGCGGCCGGATACTCCGGCAACAGCAACGGGCCGATGAAGACCAGGCCCCAGATCAGGCCGGCGAGCAGGGCGTAGAGGGTTCCTAGCAACATGGCCGCAGCTTGCCGCAACGGCGCGGCGCCGTCTTGTAGCAGATTGCGCTTTGCCGGCTCAGCCGCCGCGGATCTGCTTTTGGTAACGTGCGGGCGTGACGCCGTAACGGCGCGGGAAGGCGCGGGTCAGATGCGCCTGATCGGTGAGGCCGGTGTCGGCGGCGATGCGCGCGGGAGCGACGCCGGCGGCGAGCAGGCGCTTGGCTTCGTGCAGGCGCAACGCCATCAGCATCTGCTGCGGAGTGACGTGATGCTGGGCGCGGAAGCGGCGCAGGAAGTGGAACGGGCTCAGGCCGGCGACCGCGGCCAGTTCGTCCAGGGTGAGGCGATCGGCCAGATGCGCGCGCAGGTAGTCGATGACTGGCGCGAATCGCGCGGCCGGTTCGTCGCGCACGCGGTGCGGGACGCGGGCGTGGTCGCGGAATTCGAGCAGCAGCGCGTACAGCTGACTGTCGAACTCCAGCGGATCGCGCGCATGCCACAGCGAGTCCAGCCGCGCGCTGATGCGGCGCGCGCGGATCGGATCGTGGCGCACCGCGTCGTCGAACCACCAGCCGGCTTCGCCGGTGATTTGCGCGGCGGCGTCGGGATCGACATAGACCATGCGATAGCGCCAGCCGCCTTCGGTTTCGGCGCGGCCGGTGTGCAGCACGTCGGGATTCATCAGCACCAGCGAGTCCGGCGGTGCGAGGTGATCGCTGCCGCGGTAACGGAAGCGTTCGACCCCCGATTCGATCGCGCCCAGGCCATAGGCCTCGTGAGTGTGCGGCTCGAACGCGTGGCGGACGATATGCGCGCGGTACAACTCGACGCCCGGGCGATGCGCGGGCTGCCGGAACTGCGCGGCATCGAAAGCATCGACGAATTGGGCGGGCACGCCTTGCATGGGGCGAGTATGGCATGCGGCGGCGGCCGCGCCGTGGGACGCCGATCAGCGATCCTCGGGCCGCAAGGCGCGCAGCGCCACCCAGGTGCGCGGCGTCATGATTTCGAACCAGCCCTCGCGCGCGGTGCGGCGGCCGAGCACGATCAGGGCGTGATCGCGCGTCAACAGCCAGCGCGCCCGCGCGGCCAGCGCCAGTTCGAGGAATTTCTGATCGTCGGCGTCGGCGCAGCGCGGCAATGCGACGCCGTCGATGTCCTGCGGCGAATGCGCATGCGCGTGCAGCAATTCGTCGTAGTCGCGCAGGCAGGCCGCGCGCGTGGCCGGGTCGAGCGCTAGCTTGGGATAGTCGAGGATGCGCAGCCATTCCTCGCGGCAGGCGGTATCGGTGACCGCATGCAGCGAGCCGTCGCGCAGCGCCGTCAGCAGCGGTGCCGCCGCCGGATCGCGGAAGGCGAACAGATCCAGGCAGACGTTGCTGTCCAGGACGATGCGCAGCGCAGAAGCGTTCATGCGTCGTGGCTGAGTGCGCGCATCAAAGATCCGTCCGCGCGCGCGAACGGCAGGGCCGGTTCGGCGGCGCTGAGTACACGAGCCTTGCTGGGGACAGCGTTCGTCACGGTCGAATTGCTTCCTTCATTACTGCCGACTCATTAGATACAGGCGACAAACGGGTCGCCATCTTACTCGCGAATCGTTACACGTTGCCGCTCGAAAAGGCCCGGATCTGCCAGATCTTCGGCCCAGAAAGTGCCTGTATTCAATCGATTAGGCTATTTCGTGATGGCGAACGGCAATTGCGACTCATTCGCATTAACGGTATGATGCAGCCCACACTCGCTCTGCCGCCCCCGCCATGAGCCGTTACATCGGATTGCTCAATTCGCTGCCCGCGCCGTTGCTGTGCGAAATGATCGGACGCGCGGGTTACGACTTCATCGTGCTGGATCTGGAGCATCTGCTGGTGTCTCCGGATCAACTGCAGCATGCGATCCGCGCCTGCGAACTCGGCGGCTGCGAGCCGTGGGTGCGGGTGCCGGAAGTGGACGTGAAGCTGATCGGGCGGGTGCTGGATGCCGGCGCGAAAGGCATCGTCATTCCGCGTCTGGAAACCGTGGATGAGGCGATGCGCGCGGTAAGCGCGGCGCGTTTTCCTCCGCTGGGACGGCGCGGAATCACCGGTGGCCGGGTGACCGGCTTCGGCCAGATCGGGCTGAACGAATACATCGAGACCGCGAATCGCCAAATCCGCGTGATACCGATGATCGAAAGCGCCGCCGGCGTGGCGGCGCTGAGCGAGATTCTGGCCGTGCCGGGCATATCGATGGTGCTGGAAGGCGCGCTGGATCTCGCGCTCGATCTCGGCCTGGGGCCGAATCCGACGCATCCGGACGTATGGACGGCGCTGCAGCGAATCGCCGAGCGATGCCGCGCGGCCGGCGTTGCGTTCTGCGCCAACCCGCGCAACGACGAACAGCGCGAGCACTGGGTGAAACAGGACATCACGTGGTGGCTGGCCGGCGAGGACCGTGGCGTTCTGCAGACCGCATTGCGCAATCACCTGAGCGTGCTGCGCAAGAACTGACATCTCCCATCCGCGCAAGGAATTCGTAGTCATCAGGCATTCCAGACAGCACCGGTTCGGTGTGGTGATCGGCCTCACTTTGCTTTTCGAAGGCTCGCTGGCGCTGAACAACCTGCTCGAACCGCGTGCCGCGAATTCACTTTCTGACTTTTCTCTCTCAAGGATCCGCATAAATGGACGCTAATCCCTTGGTGATCCTCACCCACGTCCGCCACCCCGCCGTCACGGAGGGATTCATTCCCGCCGCGCAGCGCCTGGGACTTCCGGTCGTGCTGCTCACCGATTGCCGCCTCGACCATCTCGAATACTTCAGCGCGAATCCCGAATTCGCGCCGCAGCAGATCACCGAGTGCGATGTGTTCAACCCGCTGAGCGCGATCGACGCGCTACGCACGCTGGGCATTCAACCGGCGGCGGTTTTCTCCAACAGCGATCACCTGCAGACCTCCGCGGCGCTGGTGGCGCAAGGCTTCGACGTGCCCGGCAAGGACTGGCGCGTGTGCTACGCCGCCAAGAACAAGGCCGCCATGCGCAAGCGCCTGCGCGATCTGGGCCTGCCGACGCCGTGGTTCCACAGTTGGACGCAAGGCCAACCGTTGCCGGCGGACGCGCGCTTCCCCGTGGTCGCCAAGCCGCGCGAAGGCGTCGCCAGCCTGGACGTGCAGCTGTGCGCCACGGCCGAGGAGCTGCAGGCCTACGGGCAAAAATACTGGAGCCGGTTCCCGGGCCGCACCGTGCTGCTGGAAAGCTTCCTGCGCGGGCCGTTGTTCACCCTGGAAACGCTCAGCGACGGCCGCCACACCCGTGCTGTCGGCGGATTCGACGTGCGCCTGTCCGAGCCGCCGCATTTCATCGAACTGGAAGCGACCTGGAACGGCCCCGTCGGCCTGCGCCATCGCGAACAAGCCCTGGCGCAGGTGCTGGCCTTCGGCGTCGGCTTCGGCGTCTGCCACAGCGAATTCGTGCTGACCGAGAACGGTCCGGTTCTGATCGAGATCAATTACCGCAGCATCGGCGACGGCCGCGAGTTCATGCTCGACCGCTTGTTCGACGGCCGCTGGTTCGAACACGCGCTGCGCCTGCACCTGGGGCAATCGCTGGATCTGCAGGCATGGCAGACGCCCAAGCAGGGTTTGGTGCGCTATTACGTGGCGCAAAACACCGGCCGCCTGGTACAGGCCAGCGAGGATCGCACCGAGGCATCGCCGCGATCCCACGCCGTGTATCGCAGCCTGCGCAAGCAGGGTGAAGAGGTACGCCTGAGTCAATCCAACAAGGATTACCTCGGCGCGTTGAGCGTGATCGCCGACAGCGAAGCGGATCTGGCGCAAGCGCTGTCCGTAGTGGAGCCGCAACTGCACTGGGAAATCCGCGCATGATCGCGCCTTCGATCCTGCGCGATGCCGATGCCGACCGCGCCTACGTCGCCTGGCGCATCATCGACTGCTGCCTGCGCGAAGACGTACGCGGCATCGTCGGCCGCGGCGGCGAAGCGGCCGCGCCGGCCGATGTCGTCCGGGCCTGGGGCGAAAGCGAGCCGCCGCAACTATGGTGGCGCGTCGATCATCTGCCCGTCGGCGTGTTGTGGTTGCCGATCCGCCGCAGCGATGCCATGCAGAGCGTGAGTGCGATCAGCGACGGCTGGGTCAGGCAGAGCGGCGGCGGTGCCGTCCTGGAACACGGCGCCGATGTCTGGCTGGAACTGATCGGCCGGGACATGGACGAGGAAACCGTGCTCCTGCACCGTGCCTACGCGGAAGAAGCGGCTTGCGCCGCGC
Source organism: Lysobacter sp. TAB13 (assembly GCF_052113885.1). Classification (NCBI taxonomy): domain Bacteria; kingdom Pseudomonadati; phylum Pseudomonadota; class Gammaproteobacteria; order Lysobacterales; family Lysobacteraceae; genus Lysobacter; species Lysobacter sp. TAB13. The sequence goes on from NZ_JBFRDR010000008.1 coordinate 176,989, forward strand.
AGCACCGCGCCTTGGCGCGCACGGCTTACGAGCGCAATGCGCCGGCGCTGGCGAACGTGCTCGACAGCGAAGGCTGGACCGAGCGCGCGCTGCGCATCGACCAGCTGGCCAGCTACCGCGACCATCCTTTCTATCCCACCGCCCGCGCCAAGTCCGGTTTCGACGAGGCAGCGCTGCGTGCCTACGCGCCCGAGTTCGATCCGATCTTCGAACTGCGCTGGCTGGCGGTGCCCAAGCAAGCGCTCACACAGACCACGCCGCCGCCGGCATTCTGGCCGCGCCTGCGCGAGCTGGGACTCGCGGAATCGTTCGAAGCCACGCATTCGGCCATGCCGGTGCATCCGCTGACCTGGTCGCGGCTCGATGAGTTTCCGCTGCCGCCCGATACCTTGCGCGCGCCACTGGCGTATCTGCGCGTGCGGCCGACGCTGTCGGTGCGCACCGTCATGCCGGTCGATCACCCGCGTCACCACATCAAGCTGCCCTTGCTGATGCGCACCCTGGGCGCGCTCAACCTGCGGCTGATCAAGCCCTCGACGTTGTACGACGGGTATTGGTTCCAGCGCGTGCTCAGCGAAATCGGCGCGGCCGATCCGGTGTTGCGCGGACGCTTCCTGCACGTCGATGAAGCCCACGGCGGTCACGTCGATGAGGCCAAGCATCTGGCCTATCTGGTGCGCGAATACCCGCAATCCCTCGACGGCAGCACGCTGGTGCCGGTGGCCGCCCTGTGCAGCGCGATGCCCGACGGCCGGCCGTTCGCGCAGCATCTGGCCGATCGTTTCCACGACGGCGATCTGCTGGCCTGGTGGCAGAGCTACGCGCAGCTGTTGTGCGAGGTGCATCTGCGCCTGTGGCTGAGCTATGGCGTGGCGCTGGAGTCGAATCAGCAGAACGCCGTGTTGCTCTATCGCGCCGATGCGCCGCCGCGCCTGCTGATGAAGGACAACGATTCGGCGCGAGTGCTGCAATCGCGACTGCGCTCCCGATTGAGCGACGTCGATCGCCATGGCCCGTTGCGCGATGAGCGCATCGCGGTCGGCGGCGACGATGCGTTGGCGCGGATGTTCTGCACGATCACCTTGCAGCTGTGCCTGGTCGCAGTGCTGGAGGGCGTGGCGGCCGACGATGCGACGCTGCGCGCGGCGATGTACAAGACGCTACGTGCGGCGTTGTCGTCGGCGCTGCAAGGCTTGCAGGCCGAAGGCGTCGATACCGCGCCGGCCTGGGCGCTGCTGCGCGCGCCGCGCCTGCCGGTCAAGTACCTGCTGTGTGCCGGCAGCCTTTACAGCAAGAAGGCCACGGGTGCGGCCGACATCAACAAGTTCTATGGCGACAGCGGCCCGAACTTCATGCTCGCGACCGCTGAGGGCGACGCGGGCGTCGTGCCCACGCCGCAGACCGCGCCGGAACCCGCGAGCGAGGCGGCCTGATGCGCATCCTCGGCCCGGTTCTGACGGCGCACTATCTGGCGGCTTTCACCGCGCTGGGCCTGCCGATCTTCATGCCGCGGGTGCTGGCCGAACTCGCGCCCGGCGCGCCGGATTGGCTGGTCGGCGTGCTGTACGTGTTGCCGACGATCTGCACCGCGCTCACGGCGAGCGCGTGGGGCCGGTTCTCCGATACCTACGGACGCAAGCTGTCGTTGATGCGGGCGCAGGTGGGGTTGGTGATCGGCTTCGTCCTGGCCGGCACCGCGCCGAATCTCGCGGTGTTCGTGCTGGGACTGATCGTGCAGGGCACCTGCGGCGGATCGATGGCCGCCGCCAACGCCTATCTGTCCACGCAATCGCAAGGCGCGACGCTGTCGCGATCGCTGGATTGGACGCAGTTCTCCGCGCGCCTGGCGATGGTTTCGGCGCCGCCGTTGCTCGGATTGGTAACCGGCGCCGGCCAGACCTTGCAGCTGTATCTGTATCTGGCCGCACTGCCGGCGCTGGCGCTGGCGATCACGTGGTGGCTGCCCACCGACACCATCGCCGCCAAACCCAAAGCGAGCGCGGGGCAGGTGCCGGTGGCGTTCGCCGACGATCGACGCGAGTTGTTCGGCCTGTATGGCGTGCAGTTCCTGTTCTGCTTCGCGATGGTCGTGACCTTCCCGTACTTCATTCCCTACAGCGAGCGGCTGGGCGTCGGCAACGACAGCATGGCCGGACTGCTCTACAGCCTGCCGCACCTGGTGTATCTGCTGGCGATGCCGTGGTTGCGCTCGCGCCAGACGCCGTCGCAGCGCAGGTTGTTCGGCGGCTTGTTCCTGCTCGCATTGGCCTGCGCCGCGCATGGCGTGCTGCACAGCGCCGCGTGGTTGGCGCCGGTGCGGGTGTTGTACGGCGCCGGGATGCTGTTGGCCTTCAGCGGTATCAACCGCGCCTTGAGCGAATGCGCCAGTGGCCGTCCGGCCGGCCGCCTGTTCGGCACCTTCGATGCCTGCGGCAAATGGGCCGGCGCCCTGGCCGGCGTGTGCGCCGGCGCCCTGGTGCATCGCTATGGCTTGTCCATGCCCTTCTTCGTGGCCGCCGCGGTCAGCGCTCTGGCGCTGTCCCTGGCGGTCTATACGTTCCGATTCCAGACTCAGAGGCAACGTCATGTCGCGACAAACGATGCATGAACAGTGGTACGACGGCCAGGCCCAGGCCAACGCCGTCGAATGCTGGTTGAACTGCTATCTGCGCGAGTTCGCCATGCCGCGCGGGGAAGTGGATTTCGATTATCGCGGCCAGGACCGGCCGGCGCGTTTCGATCAAGGCGCAGGCGCGTTGATCCGCATCCGCTTCGCCCAGGCCGGTTATCGCTTGATGGTGCGCGCGCAGCGCGGCAGCCGGCTGGGTCGCTGCGAATATGTCGGATCGCCCTATTTAAAGTCGCCCGGCGAGCCCTGGCGATCGGCCGATGCGGCGACCTTGATCCATTTCCTCCTGGACCGGCTCGCGGACGAATGCGGCTTCAACCATGAGCTGCTGGCGCAATGCGACAACAGCATCGCCGTCAACGCGCGCCTGCTGGCGCTGGCGGCGGATGCGCGTGAAAGCGGAAACGCGATGCTCGACGCCGAGCAGGGCATGGTCTGGGGGCACGCATTGCATCCCACGCCGAAAAGCCGCGAGGGCATCGATATCGACCAGGCCCTGGCTTGCTCGCCGGAAGCGCGCACCGAGTTCCCGTTGTACTGGTTCCGCGTCGATCCGCGACTGCTGCAGCGCCACGGCGCCGACGTTACCCAGGTGCTCGCGAAACTGTCTGGCGAGAGCGATCTGTATCCCTGCCATCCGTGGGAGGTCGAGCGCGTCCTGGCCAATCCGGTGTGGCAGCGCGCCCGCGCGCAGGGCCTGATCGAACCGCTCGGCCCGCTCGGCGAAGCGCTCGCGCCGACGTCCTCGGTGCGCACGATGTATCACCCGCAGGCGGATTACTTCCTCAAGATGTCGATCCACGTGCGCCTGACCAACTGCGTGCGCAAGAACGCCTGGTACGAACTGGAAAGCGCGGTCGCCCTGACCGACCTGCTGGCCGGCGCCTGGGACGACGTGCGCAACCGTGCCGCCGGCTTCGATGTGCTGCTGGAACCGGCGGCGACCACGCTCGACTTCGCCGCCGCGGGCGAAGGCGATGAAGCCAACGTGCGCGAACTCGGCGAGAGCTTCGGCATTCTTTATCGCAACAGCTTCCAGACCCTGGTGCTGGAACGTTATCGGCCGCAGGTGGCCGGCGCCTTGTTCACCCGCGACCGGCTCGGCAACAGCGTCTGCCGCGAACTGGTCGAGCGTTATGCGCGCCATCACGGCGGCGGTTACAACCACGCCGCCGAGACCTGGTTCGCGGCGTATGCGAAATGCCTGCTCGACGGCGTATGGCTGGCGTTTTTCAAGCACGGTATCGTGCTCGAACCGCATCTGCAGAACACCTTGATCGGCTTTAACCACGATTTGCCGGCGCGGGTGTGGATCCGCGATCTGGAAGGCACCAAGCTGGTCGCCGAACAATGGCCGCCGGAGCGGCTGCAGGGATTGTCCGAGCGCGCGCGCCAGTCGGTGCAGTATTCGCGCGAACTCGGCTGGAACCGCGTCGCCTACTGCGCGCTGATCAACAATCTGGCCGAAGCGATGTTCCATATCGCCGCGGGCGACAGCGCGTTGGAAGACCACTTGTGGAGCGTCGTCGGCGCGCTGGCCGTGCATTGGCAGGAACGCTTCGGCCGCCAGCCTTTGTTGCAGGGATTGGTCGAGGGCGACTGTCTGCCGAGCAAGAACAATCTGCGCACCCGTGTGTTCAAGCGCGCCGATCGCGATTCGGACTACACCGCGTTGGCCAATCCGATCCGCGTGTGGGCCGCGGCCGAGGAAGCGGCATGACTCCGGCCGTCGCCGCCGCCATCAGGCAACTGCGCGCGCAATCGGGCGACGGCGTCTGCGCCTACGTCTACGATCTGGCTTCGCTGCAGGCGCATGCGCGCTGGATGAAGTCCTGCCTGCCGCAAGGCTATGAAATCTACTACGCCGCCAAGGCCAATGCCGAAGCCCCGGTGCTGCAAACGCTGGCGCCGTGGGTAGACGGTTTCGAGGCCGCGTCCGGCGGCGAGCTGCGCTGGCTGCACGAACAACAGCCCGGTCGGCCGCTGCTGTTCGGCGGCCCGGGCAAGCTCGACAGCGAGCTGGCCCAGGCGGTGTCCTTGCCCGATTGCACCGTGCATGTCGAAAGCCTGGGCGAGCTGCAGCGGCTGGCGCGTATCGCCGCGTCGGCGGGCCGGACCGTGCAGGTGTTCTTGCGCATGAACATCACCGTGCCCGGCATCCGCGACACCCGCCTGATGATGGGCGGCAAGCCGACGCCGTTCGGACTCGACGAGGATGCGTTGCCGCAGGCGGTGCAATGCCTGCGCGAGAACCCGCAGCTGCGCCTGGAGGGTTTCCACTTCCACTTGATGTCGCATCAACGCGACGTGGCCATGCAGTTGGAGTTAGTGCAGGCCTATGTCCGCACTGTGGTGCTGTGGCGCGAGCGCTACGGTCTGGACGTGCGCACGGTCAATGCCGGCGGCGGTTTCGGTATCGATTACGCCGATCACGCGAATTCGTTCGACTGGCAGGCCTTCTGCGAGGGCCTGCGCGAACTGTCGCTGCCCGAGCGGCACGGCCTGCGCATCCGCTTCGAGCCCGGCCGCTTCGTCAGCGTCGCCTGCGGCTACTACGTCATGGAAGTGATCGACATCAAGCGCAGCTATGGCGAGCATTTCGCTGTCGCGCGCGGCGGCACCCATCACTTCCGCACGCCGGCGGCGCAGAACCACGACCATCCGTTCCATGTGCTGCGCGGCGACGGCGCGCCGACGCTGCTGCAGGAGAAGGTCACCCTGGTCGGGCAGTTGTGCACGCCCAAGGACGTGTTGGCGCGCGGGCAGGCGGTCGAGGCATTGGCGGTGGGCGATTGCCTGGTGTTTCCGCTCGCCGGCGCTTATGCCTGGAATATTTCGCATCAGAACTTCCTGATGCATCCGCCGCCGCGGATGGTGTTCCTCGAACCCGGCGTGGAGCCGACGACGACCTCGAACGTCGACGCGCGCGAGGTTGTGCTTACTGCTTGACCTCACGGATATCGGCGCTGGCGATATGCCAGGCGCGCTGTTCGGCGCTGGCGCCGTCGACGACGGTGCGGCGAAGCGTGTAACCGCCGACGTATTTGCGCTGGCTGCCGTCGCGCTGGGTCGCGGTGATCGCCACCGGCACTTCGACATAGCGCTGGCCGGCGCCGGCATCGACGCGGCCGGGCGGCATCACTTCGACCGATACGCCGGCGGTCTGGGCGAAGCCGTTCGCGAACTGCTGCGGGTCCTGGCCGCTGGCGCGGCCACCGTCGGACCACAGCGTGTAGGCGTGGTCGAAATTCTTGCCGTTGATGGCGGCGTAGTAATCGCGGATCAGCGCGACCGCGTCTTCCGGCGTGGGTTCGGCGGCGCTGGCGTCGATGGGCGCGGCGTCGGGCGCGACCGCGGCGGGGTCCGGGTTCGGCGCGATCTCGCCGGCGACCGGCAGCGGATTGCCGTTTTCGTCCAGCGCCGGAGCGGCCGGCGGCGTTTGCGCGGGTGCGCCAACCTGACCGGGGCCGGGCTTGTCGGGCATGCCGGTGACGCCGCCGCGGCCGCCTTCCGGCGCGGGCAGCGATTGCCCGGATTCGCCTTGCGCGTTCTCGCCCGCGGCCGGATCTTTGCCGCCGCAGGCGGCCAGGGCGAGCGAAATCGCCAGCGCGGCGGCCGGCAGGGTCAGCGGATGAAGTGAGCGCATGAGTGATCCATCGAACGGGTCGCGCCGCGCCGGATCGGCAGCGCATGTGCTGAGTGTATAGGCGCGCTCGCAGCCCAGGCGATGTGCCGCAAGTCGGGCCGGGGCGCGCGCTCAGCTAGCTGGCTGCGCGCTGAGCCGCGGGCGGGCCGTGGGGCGGCATGCGGGCGGCTGGGGCCGGATGTCGGCGCGCGGCTACTTCAACTCGACCGCGATCGACACCGCGGTCAGTTCCCAATGCCGATCGACCGTGTTGCGCCGCATCCGGTACCAGCCTTTGTAACGGCGGCCTTCGCCATTTTCCAGGGTGACCCGCAGATCCACCGGAATCTCCAGCAGTTCCGGCACCGGTTCCTGATCCAGCGGCTTGGGCGTTTCGTTTTCGATCCGCACCGCGCGCAGGTTCTTCAGCGATCGCAGATCGGATTCTTCATTACCGCGCGGCTGGCGCTGATAGGCCCAGTGCTTGTCGGCTTCCTCGCGCTTGCCGCTGCCCAGTTGCTGCAGATACGTATGCAGCACATCGACCGCTTCGACATAAGCCTGCTGGCGTTGCCGCTCCAGCGCCTGCGCGCGCAATTGCGCGGCGGTGGGGCCGGATGCGGTGGTCGCGGCTTGCTCCGGCGCCGGCGCGGCGTCGGCATCGGTCTGGCTCTGGCGTTGGCAGGAGCAGCCGACGAAGGTCAGCGCGAGCAGGGCGGGAATCAATATGCGCATCGGTGCCGATCCGGGTGTGGCGCCGCGCGATTCGCAGCCGCCTGCCGATGCTAACGGCTCGGGCCGGCGCTTGCGAACGCCGCGCCGACCGGCGGCGCGGAAAAACCGCCGCGCGTCACCGATCGATGGCCGCGCCGCCGCGATCGCGTCAGCTGCGTTGCTGCACCGCCAGGCGCAGGCCCAGGGCGATGAACACGCTGCCGGTCAGGCGTTCCTTCCAGCGGCCGCCGCCGGCCTTGAAGCGACGACCGAAGCGGCCGACCGCGAAGCTCAGCATCAGGCTGTTGAGCATGCCGATCATCGACAACAACCCGCCGAGCACCAGGAACTGCAGCCACACCATGCCGCGCTCGGGATGCACGAACTGCGGCAGGAACGCCAGGAAGAACAGCGCGACCTTGGGATTGAGCACGCCGGTCATCACCGAGCGCAGATACACATCGCGCGCCGAAACCTGCGTGCGCGCCGGCGCCGCGTCCGCTTCCTGCGCCGGCGCGCCGCTGCGCCAGGCCTTGATGCCGAGCCAGATCAGATAGGCCGCGCCGGCGTACTTGAGCACTTCGAACGCCAACGCCGAAGTCGCCAGCAACGCCGACAGGCCCAGGCCCGCGGCCAGGGCGTGGATCAGCGTCGCCGTCTCCAGGCCGAACGCCGCCTGCACGCCGCGCGAGGTGCCGCCGGCCGCGCTCTGGGCGACGATCCAGGCGGTGCCGGGCCCGGGGATGAACACCAGAATGGCGGCGGCGAGCAGATAGGTGGCGAGGGTGGCGGTGTCGAACATGGCGGCGGAATCGATCCGGACGAAGAAGCGAAGTCTGCTCCGAGCCGAGGGTTTCTCCAAGCCCGGCGGGGCAGGGCCGCCGCCCGCGTCGCACGGCCGGCAAAGCGCATTCCGCGAAGGCGGCGACGGCCGGATGGCCGCCGCCGGGTGCGATGCAGGCGGAATTACGGGCTCATTCGGTACAGACTGCCCGGGAAATCGCTGAGCGCGACGTTGAACTGATTGCTGTTGCCGGCCACGGTCAGCCACAGCCCGCTGTTGAAATCGTAGCGTTCGATTTTCGCCCAGGCCTTGCTGAGAACGATCAGCGAATTCGCGTTGGCATACGGGTCGTGCTTGGCGACGAACAGCATCGCTTCGTTGTCGGCGACGCTGCCGTACTGGCCGACCAGGATCTGATCGTTGGACACCGAGGCGATCAGCGGCCCGTTGTTGACGCCGAGGAACTGCGAGACGAAACCGTTGAACGGATGCTTGCTCAGTTCGCGCTGCGACGGCGCGGCGAACGAGTTCAGGTCCGACTGCTCGGCGGCCAGTTGGTTGGGAACGTTATTGCGGTTGAGCAGGCCGATCCTGTTGTCGAAATCGTGGCTGACGAAGTTCGCCGTGCCCTGGCCGCCGAACACGTAGAACCAGCTGGCGGCCCAGCGCAATTCGTTGAAGCTGGCGTGCTGCGGTTGGTCGTCGCCGGCCGGCGGAATGGTCATGAAGTTCTGCGAATACATCACCGGAACCTGGCCGCGGATGCGCGCGGCATGGGAGATGATCGACATGTTCTCCGACAGCACCAGATCGCGCGCCGCCGGGCAGCCCTTCATCTGCTGGTCGAACGGATACAGGTTGAGGGCCAGGTAGGTGGGGGCGACGTTTTCCGCGATATCGCGCACGTACTCGGAATAACGCGAGACCATCTTGTCTGTCAGGGTGCGGTTGGTGATGCGTCCCAACGCGCAGTCCACGCCGTACTGATCGGGCGACATCGCTTTGCCGTTTTCGATCCCGGCGAAGCGGTTGTCGTTGCCGTAGATCGGGATCAGATTGATGAAAATCTTCATCTGCGCCAGGACCGGATCGGCGCGCACGCATTGGGCGAGCGTCTTCATCCGTCCCAGTTCGGGCAGCGGCGGCTCGTCGAGGAAATGCAGCCCGGCGAACGCATCGCCGTACTTGCGCTTGAACGCCACCAGCGGCGCGATCCGTCCGGTGGTATAGGTCTCGCAGGTGCGGTAGCCGAAGTTGTCCGGATCGGCGCTCCACCAATGCCAGCCTTCGTAGGTGTAGAAGCTCAGGCCGCGGTCCTTGATGACCTGGGCGATGAGATCCAACTGCGAAATATCCTGGGTGTGCGGCAGCAGGAAACGGGTGACGCCGCGGTCGGCCAGAGCGTTGACGACCTTTCTGGCTTCCAGTTCGTTGTTGAGATAGCAATTGGCCTGCGCCACCGGGCGACAGGTTTCGTCCGACATGAAGATGAAGGCGCCGCTTTGCACTTCCGCGGCACTCGCCGTGAGCGGGGCGAGTGCCGCCAACAGGCCCGCCAGGGCCATGCCGATCTTTTTCATTGTTGCTCCTGAGTGGTTCTTTCCATGGGGGATGGGCGGCGCGCGCGGGGCGGCCGCGAAAATGCGATGCGCGGTTTGCGCGGGGCAAAGGGTACCGATGATCGGGGCGGGAGAGGAGAGGGCGCGGTCGTTGCCGCCGTCGTCGTCGTCGTCGCTTATTCTCGTGGATCGATGTCGCGCGGTGCGAGACTTCGGCCAAGGCGTCCCGTGCTTTTTTGCTCGTCATTTCCGCGAACGCGGGAATCCAGCGACTTCAAGCGTTCTCGCACGAAAGACCCCGTACGCCGCATCACACCGCCGCGTAGCTTTCCCCACGCAACTTATCGATCGCCGCGACGAACGCCTCAGTCCCCGGCCACTGCCCGATCCGCCCGAGCTTCTTCGCTCCACGGAACACCAGGAACGCCGGAATGCCGTGCAGGCCGAAATGGATGCCCATCGTCGGATCTTCGTAGACATTATCGTGCAGCCACTCCACGTCCGGCCAGCTGAAGCGCTCTTGCGCCAGCAGCATCTGACCCTTGGCGATATCGCAGTTCGGGCAGTCCTTGCCCCACAGGAACAGGATGCGCAGCTGGCCGTCGTCGGGCAGGAATTCGGCCAGCCGCGCTTCGCGCACCAGCTTCATCGGAAACTGCCAGAAAAACCGCGGATGCGTGGTCTCGGTCACGCGGCCATCCTACTCTCGGCGCGGCGAAGCTGGCCAGCGGCGCCGGACCGTTCATCGGCACGCTGTGTCGCGCGGCCGGGGCGGAGGGTTACTGCGCCACCAGCCCGATCCCGTTCTTGCGGAACGCCGTCAAGGTCGCGTCGTAGATATCCGAGATGACGTTGTGCTGGCCGTTCTCCGGATCGCTGATCCAGAAATGGCCGTCGAGCTGGATGCCCTTGTCGTTGACGCCGGTGATGTACATATGCGGCGGCGGTTGTTGCAGCACCCGATCCTGCGCGGCCATCGCATCGACGAACAGTTTGCGCGCCACGGCCAGGTCGGCGTCGCCCTTGACCAGGATGGCGCAGACCAGGCGCAGATTGCGGTCGGACCAGGACTGATTGACGATGACGTTGCTGGTCAGGCTGTCGTTGGGGACGATGGCTTCCACGCCGTCGCGGGTGCGGATCATGGTGTAGCGCACGGTCATGCGGGTGACCCGGCCGACGATGTTGTTGGTGGAGATGTTGTCGCCGACCCGCACGGATTGTTCGAACAGCACGATCAGGCCGCTGATGTAGCTGGCGGCGAGTCTTTGCAGGCCCAGCCCCAGGCCGATGCCGAGCGCGCCGCTGAAGGCGGCCAGCGCGGTGAGGTTGATACCGCTGATCGAGAAGATCACCGCGGTCGCGCCGATCCATACCGCGACGGAGAAAATCCGCGACAGCGCCAGGATGAAATTCGGCTGCAGGGTGCGGCTGCGGCGCAGCAGGTTGGTGACCGCCTTGTCGCCCCACAGCGCGACGATCGCGATCACCACGCCGACCACCAGTCCGCGCAGCACGCCCTCGCTGGACAGCGCGATGCCGCCGAATTCGAACTTGGCCGAATACATCTGGGCGATGAGCTTGCTGCGGTCCTTGAACACGCCGAACACCACCGCCAGCCACGACACCACCGTCACCAGCCGCAGCATGATCTTCAGCAGCATGGTCGGCCGGAACAGCAGCTCCACCACCATGCCGAGCACGCGGATGATCAGGAACAGGCCGATCAGGGTGCCGGCCAGGCCGATCAGCGGATTGTCGAGCGTGCCGCCGAACATGCTCAGCAGGCCCAGGGTCAACAGCATCAGCAGCGGCGTGCACAGGTACTCGACCAGTGTGCGCAGGTTCGGCCGATGGTGGCCCAGCATCAGCTTGAGCTTGCGCGTGGCCAGCACGCCGATGATCAGCGCGGCTATCAGCACCAGCAGGGTCACGATCAGATCGGTCGGGTTGGACACCACGTCCAAGGCGTCGGACACGATCTCGGCCAGTTCCGGGTCGTGCTCCAGCGGCGGGCCGTGGTCGGGCGGGAGAGTGAGGTCGAGAGCCATCGGTATCGTGTGGGTTGAAGGGCAGGCGCGATCAGTCGCGCGGTTCGGCCAGCTTGGGATCGCGCCGGCACTGGGCCAGGGTTTTGCCGGTCGAGGAAACGATGCGCTTGACCTGCATGGTCTTGCGATCGGTCAGCACGCGCATGCACGCGCAACCGTGGCCGTAGCTGCCGCCGCCGTAAGACACCCATTGCTTCTCGGCGATCGGCGGCGGCCAGTCGCCTTCGGCCTGCTCGCCGCCCTGGGTGGCGATGATCCATTCGCCGTCGCGGTCGATCAGCCAGGCGTTGGCCGGCGAGGGATTGACGAACCAACCGCAGCGATTCTCGACAGCGGCCTTCGCCGAAGCCGATTTCCCCTTCGCCATAGCTTCCAGAACCGGCAAGGCCGCGACCAACACCATCAGCAAAACCCCCAGGCGCCCGACACCGGCCCGCCTCCGGCGCGGCTCATGGCGATTGCGTTCGAATCGAGCGAGCGTCGGCATCGTGCATTCCTCCGTCGATGTCCATGGTAGTAACGCGGCTTCGTGCGCGCCGTGAGCGCCACGCATCGAGGCCGGCTTTCAGGCCGTCCAGGCCGTCATCGGCCTGAGCGGCGATGCGGCCCGAGCCGATTGTCTGCGTTCAATCCGTGACGCCGGCGGCAAGAGAGCGGCGGAATTCGACCAGGCTCGCTTCGGGATGCTCGCCCAGCCAGTCGTCGATGGCCGCGCGCACCATGGATTCTTCGACCGCGGCCAGGCCGATCCAGCGCGTATCGCTGCCGTCGTCGACCACCGGATGGTCGTGCGCCTGATCCGGATCGCCCTCCGAGCACGCCTTGCAGATGTAGCGCACCGACTTGGTCCAGTCTTCGATCTGCCCGTCGCCGCGATGGATGCGTTCGGCCAGCGTGCCCAGCAGCTCCGGCGCCGGCGTGGCGATCCAGGCTTCGAAGGTGGAATACGGCGAGGCCCGCCACAGCTCCAGTTCGTCGAACACCAGGTATTCGTTCTCGCCGATCCGGCGTTTGCCGTTGGCCGCGCCGTCGTGCAGGACGATGTCGGCGTAGCGATGGCCGCTGCCCGGGAAGGGCACGTTGCGGATGCGGCCGCGGGCCGGGTCGATGCGATCGCACCACACCACTTCGGCGTTGCCTTCCGGGTCGATGCGCACCGCGCCCAGGCTGCCCTCGATTTCGATCGGGCCTTCGCCCTCGGGCAACGGAATGCCGTAGCGCCGCCATGCCTCGCGCGCGCTGGGCCAATCGTGCAGCGCGGTCGCGGCGATGCCCAGGTTCCAGCACGCGCCTTCGTGGCCGCCGTCGCGTTCCAGCGCCTGACGGTTGGCCGCCAGCGACTGCGCCCACTCGCCGCGGTACTTGTGCACCAGGCCGATGTTGAACCAGGGCACGACCCAGGCCGGATCGGCCTGGGTCGCCTGCTCGTACCAGTTCAGCGCGCGCGCTTCGTCGCCGCGGTGGTTGAGCCGGTTGGCATAGGTGTTGATCAGATCGGCGCGTTCGCGGGCGCTGCGCAGCTTGGGCATGGGGACGAAGGACAATGGACGAACGCGAACGGTATCAGTCTTCCTCGTGCCTGGGTTTGTAGGCCTCCACCAGTTTCTGCTGGACGTTGCCGGGCACCGGTTCGTAATGGCTGAAATCCAGCGAATACCGGCCGCGTCCGGCGGTCACCGACTTGAGTTCGGCGGCGTAGCCTTCCAGCTCCGACAGCGGCACCTGCGCGCGCACCACGATCTCGCCGCCGCGAATGCTGTCGGTGCCGCTGATGCGCGCGCGCTTGCTGGCCAGCCCGCCGCTGATGTCGCCCATGTGCTGCTCGGGCGCGTTGACTTCCAGCTCGACGATGGGCTCCAGAACTTGCGGCCGCGCCTTGTTGATCGCGTCCAGGAACGCCTTCTTGCCGGCGGCGACGAAGGCGACTTCCTTGCTGTCCACGCTGTGGTATTTGCCGTCGTAGACGATCACGCGCACGTCCTGGATCGGATAACCGGCGACCGCACCGTCGTGCAGCACCTGGCGCACGCCTTTCTCCACCGCCGGCAGGAACTGGCCCGGAATCGTGCCGCCCTTGACCTCATCGACGAATTCGAAACCGCCGCCGCGCGGCAAGGGTTCCACGCGCAGGAACACTTCGCCGAACTGGCCGGCGCCGCCGGTCTGTTTCTTGTGGCGATAGTGGCCTTCGGCGCGGCCGGCCACGGTTTCGCGATAGGCGATGCGCGGCGGGCGCGCTTTTACTTCCACGCCGTACTTGTCCTTCAACCGGTCGATGTTGATGCGCAGATGCAGGTCCGACAGGCCGCGGATCACGGTTTCGTTGGTCTCGGTTTCGTGCTCGACCTGGAAGCAGGGATCTTCCTCGGACAGCTTGTGCAGGGCGGTGGCGAGCTTCTGCTCCTGGCCCTTGCTCGCCGCTTCCACCGCCAGGCCGAACATCGGCCGCGGGAAATTCAGCGGCGCCAGATGGATCTGGTCCTCATCGTGGCTGTCGTGCAGCACCGCGTCGAAATGCAGTTCCTCGACCTTGGCCACCGCGGCGATGTCGCCGGGAATGGCCTGATCGATCTCGACATGGTCCTTGCCCTTGAGCTTGAACAGATGCCCGACCTTGAACGGCTTCTTGCCGTCGTCCACGAACAACTGCGTGTCTTTCCTGACCGTGCCCTGGTAGACGCGGAACACGCCAAGCTTGCCGACGAAGGGATCGTTGACGATTTTGAACACATCCGCGATCACGTGCGCCTTGGCGTTGGGCACGGCCAGTATCGGCTTGGCGTCCTCGCCCACGCCCTTGAAGAACGGCGGCGCGTTGGCTTCGCCCGGATGCGGGAATAAGTGTTCGGCGACGTCGAGCAATTCCTTGACCCCCGCGCCGCTGCGCGCCGAGCAGAACAGCACCGGCACCAGATGGCCTTCGCGCAGGCATTGCTCGAAGGCCTGGTGCAGTTCCTCGCCGGACAGGCCGCCTTCGCCGAGGTCGAGGTAATGCTCCATCACCGTTTCGTTGATCTCCACGACCTGGTCGATGATCTTCTGATGCCAGTCGCCGACCGGGCCCAGGTCGCTGTCGCCGGAGGAGGCGCCGAAGCAGTCCACGACTTTGCCGCCGCCGTCGGCGGGCAGATTCAAGGGCAGGCATTCGGGGCCGAAGGTGTCGCGCACCGCTTCGAGCACGCGCGCGGCGTCGGCGCCTTCGTGGTCGATCTTGTTGATCACGATCGCCCGGCACAGGCCGCGCGCCTTGGCGTGTTCCATCATGCGCCGGGTGCCGTAGGCGACGCCGGTGTCGGCGTCCACCACCACCGCGACGGTTTCCACCGCCGCCAGGGCCGACAGCGTGGGGCCGCGGAAGTCGGGATAACCGGGAGTGTCGATCAGATTGAGGTGGATGCCGGCGTGATCGGTGCTGGCGATGGCGGCGTCGAGCGAGTGGCCGCGTTGTTTTTCGACCGGATCGAAATCGGACACCGTGGTGCCGCGTTCGATGCTGCCTGCCGTCTGGACTGCGCCGCCGGCCTGCAGCAGGGCTTCGAAGAGCGTGGTTTTGCCGGCGCCGGGGTGGCCTGCCAAGGCCACATTGCGAATCGATTCTGTGCTGTAGGACATGAGCGGACTTCTCCCTGGACGTAAGGGTGCGAAGGCCGTCATGGCTGTCCGCGCTGCGCGCCCGAGCGTGGCGCTCGGCGGGCGGTCATGGCGGGCCGGCGGGTCGCCGGGATCCACAGACTCCCGCAGGCGGCGGGGTGGGTCAAGCCCGATGCTGGGAAGCGTGTGCTGCTTGGCGGTTAGGTGTGTTGCGGTGCGGCAGGGAGCAGGAATGAGTTTAGAGGAGTGAGGAGTGAGTGTCCGACTGGCTTCGCCTCTTTGCAGTGCATGTGTTGCGTTGCGGCACAAAGACAGGAACGAGCGCACAGGAGCGAGACGAACGCTTCTTTCTTCCACTGGTTCCTCACTCCTGAGAACTCACTCCTGCTCTTAACGTCAGGCCGGCTACCCTATGCCTCCCCTCATCGCACCGGAGCCACACATGGGTATCTCGCGTCACGCCACCGCGCATTGGGAAGGCGATCTCAAGAGCGGGCAGGGCCGTCTGAGCACGCCGCAGAGCGGACTGCTCGACAACACCCGCTACGGCTTCAACAGCCGCTTCGGCGACGAGAAGGGCACCAATCCGGAAGAACTCATCGCCGCCGCCCACGCCGGCTGCTTCACCATGGCCTTGTCGGCCAAGCTGACCGAGGCCGGGCATCCGCCGGCCAAGCTCGACACCCGCGCCGAAGTCGATCTGTCGATGGAAGGCGGCCCGACGCTGTCGCAGATCCGGCTGAAGGTGACCGCCGAGGTTCCGGGCATCGACGCGGCCAAGTTCCAGGCCATCGCCGAGGACGCCAAGGCCAACTGCCCAGTGTCGAAGGCGCTGAGCGCGGTGCCGATGAGCCTGGAAGCGAAGCTCATCTGACTCCCTTCTGCCGCTGGCGGAGAAGGTGCCCGGAGAGCCTGCCCCCGCGAAGGCGGGGGGCGGATGAGGGCACGCGATAAGCAATGGCCGCCGCATCCGCAAAGCGCCCCTCACCCCAACTCCTCTCCCGCGAAGCGGGCGAGGGGCTCAGGACAGACACCCACCCATGCCATCGCAGCCGCCGATCCGCCACGCCCTGCTGATCCACGGCGCCGGTGCCGGCGGCTGGGAATGGAATCTGTGGCGCGATGTGTTGCACGCGCGCGGCGTGGACACGCTGGCGCCCGACCTGCAGCCTTCGCCGCAAGGCATCGAAGCGACCACGCTCGACCACTACCGCGAGCAGATGCGCGCCGCGCTGGCGGCCTTGCCGCGTCCGCGCGCGGTGGTCGGCGCCAGCCTAGGCGGCCTGCTGGCCTGGCTGTGCGGCGACCTGGCCGACGCGATGGTCCTGATCAACCCGCTGCGGCCGCAGCCGTGGGCGTCGCCGGCGATTTCCGACACCGACGCCGCGGCGCGCCCCGCGCGCGAATGGCCCGACCTCATCGCCTGGCGCCGCCATGCGCGCCTGGCCACGACCCGCGACGCCATGCCCGACGCCGACGAGGCCGCGATCCTCTACGCCCAGCGCCGCTGGCGCGACGAATCCGGCGCCGTCCTGCGCCGCGCCCTGGCCGGCGTCGAAGCGCCGCGGCCGGCCTGCCCGGTGCTGTGCATCGCCTCGCGGGGCGACGAAGACGTGGAACCGCAACTCACCGCCCGGTTCGCCGCCGCGATCGGCGCCAATCTGATCGTCGGTCCCGGCAGTCATGTCGGCCCCTTGGTGGGCCGCGACGCGGCGCGGACGGCCGCGCAGGCGGCCGACTGGCTGTCGGCGAGGTAAACGCTGCAAGCCCGCATCCGTCGCGCCCGCCCGCATTCAGCCCGGGTTGACCGCTGCGGACCGACGATCCGCTTCGCGCCATCCCGGCGCCCGGGAGTCCACCATGAACCGCTCGCTCGTCACCGCCCTGGGCCTGGCGCTGGCCGCCGTCACCGGCGCCGCCTCGGCGCAATCCTACGGCTACCCGCAAAACAATTATCCGCAGAACACCTATCCGCAGAGCACCAGCAACGCCAGCTACAGCTCACAGATCGATTTTGCGCGGGTGGTCCGGGTCGATCCGGTGTTCGAAACCTACAGCACCCAGCCGGTCAACGGCCCGCGCTGCTACGAGCGCCCGACCTATGTGCAGGGCGACGCCTACTACGGCGACGGCAACGGTAACGGCGACTCCTATTACGACTCCTACGGCAGCGAGCGCCGCAGCGCCGGCACCGAAGGCGGCCGCACCGCCGCGACCGTGGTCGGCGGCATCGTCGGCGCGGTGCTCGGCAGCAAGGTCGGCGGCGGCAGTGCGCGCTATGCGACTTCGGCGATCGGTTCGATGGTCGGCGGCATGGCCGGCCGCAGCATCTATGAGCAGAACAAGCGCAGCCAGCAGCCGCGTACCGGCTCGGTGCGGGTGTGCGATCCGGTGTCGAGCAACGGCAACTACTACCCCACCGGCGGCGAACGCGCGGTCAGCGCTTACGACGTCACCTACGAATACGCGGGCAAGACCTATCGCACCCGCACCGACCACAACCCGGGCGACCGCATCCGCGTGCGCGTGGACGTGCGTCCGGACTGAGTCTGGCGCTGCAATCGAACACGCCGAACAGGATCGGCGAACCGGCGGCGCAAGGAACGGTGCGCCGCCTTTGCCGGTGAACGCCGGGGCCGCGAGGCTCCGGCGTTTTCCGTTGGTGGCGGCTCGTTGGCTGCGCTTGACCCGCCACCGCTGCGCCCGAGACCGGCGCCGCGCATTTCACGTCCGCGCAACGGCCGCGCGCCTAGACCATGGTCGTAACGCATCCGATACGCCCGTGGTCTAGCCTGCGGGCGGATGCCCTGGTCGAGACTGTCGCATGCGCTATGAGGAGTTTCACCGCCGCTCGATCGAGCAGCCCGAAGCGTTCTGGGCCGAGCAGGCCCAAGCGATCCATTGGCATATCCCGCCGCAGCAGATCCTGGACTATTCCCGGCCGCCGTTCCGGCGCTGGTTCGCCGGCGGCGAAACCAATCTTTGCTACAACGCCATCGACCGTCACCTGGACGAACGCGGCGATCAACTGGCCCTGGTCGCGATCTCCAGCGAAACCGGGCAAACCCGCGAGCTGAGCTACCGCGAGCTGCATCGCGAGGTGAACACCTTCGCCGCGGCGCTGAAGTCGCTCGACGTCGGTCGCGGCGACCGGGTCGTGATCTACATGCCGAACATGGCCGAAGCGGTGTTCGCGATGCTGGCCTGTGCGCGCATCGGCGCGGTGCATTCGGTGGTGTTCGGCGGTTTCGCCGCGCACAACCTGGCGCTGCGCATCGACGACGCCGAACCCAAGCTGCTGATCTGCGCCGACGCCGGCATGCGCGGCGGCAAGATCATCCCGTACAAGCCGCTGGTCGATGCCGCCTGCGCCGAGGCCTCCACGCCGCCGCCGCACGTGTTGATCGTCGGCCGCGGGCTCGATCCGGATCACTCCATCGTCGAAGGCCGCGACGTCGATTACGCCGCGCTGCGCCAGCGCTACGACGGCGTGGAAGTCGACGTGCAATGGCTGGAGTCCAACGAGCCAAGCTATCTGCTTTATACCTCCGGCACCACCGGCAAGCCCAAGGGCGTGCAGCGCGATGTCGGCGGCTATGCGGTCGCGCTGGCCTTGTCGATGTGGTCGATCTACGACATCCGCGCAGGCCAGGTGATGTTCTCCACCTCCGACGTCGGCTGGGCGGTCGGCCACTCCTACAACGTCTACGGCCCGCTGATCGCCGGCGCCACCTCGGTGTTGTACGAAGGCCTGCCGACGAATCCCGATCCCGGCATCTGGTGGCGCATCTGCGAGCAATACCGCGTGCGCACCATGTTCTCCTCGCCGACCGGCATCCGCGTGCTGAAGAAACAAGACCCGTCGTGGTTGAAGAAACACGATCTGTCGCAGCTGCAATGGCTGTTCCTCGCTGGCGAGCCGCTGGACGAACCGACCGCGCACTGGATCACCGACGGCATCGGCAAGACCATCATCGACAACTACTGGCAGACCGAAACCGGCTGGCCGGTGCTGGCGCTGATGCCGGGGCTGGACCTGAAACCGGTCAAGTTCGGTTCGCCCGGTTTGCCAACGCCGGGCTATCACTTGCGCGTGATCGACGAAGCCACCGGCAAGGATGTCGGCGCCAACGAAAAAGGCGTGCTGGTGATCGTGCCGCCGCTGCCGCCGGGTTGCATGACCACGGTGTGGAACGACGACGCCCGCTTCCTGTCGAGCTACTTCAGCCATTTCAAGGAACTGCTGTACAGCTCGCTGGACTGGGCGATCCGCGACGACGACGGCTACACCTTCATCCTCGGCCGCACCGACGACGTCATCAACGTCGCCGGCCACCGCCTGGGCACGCGCGAGATCGAGGAGTCCGTTGCCAGTTACGCCAGCGTCGCGGAAGCTGCGGTGATCGGCGTGCACGACGAACTCAAGGGCCAGGTGCCGGTGGTGTTCGCCACTTTGAAGCCGTCCGGCGAGCAGGACCCCAAGCTCGCCGCGGCCGGCATGCAGCAATGCGTGGTGCAGTTGCTCGGCGCGGTGGCGCGGCCGGCGCGGGTGTACGTGGTCAATGCGCTGCCCAAGACCCGATCGGGCAAATTGCTGCGGCGTTCGATCCAGGCCCTGGCCGAAGACCGCGATCCCGGCGATCTGTCCACGCTGGACGATCCGGCGGCCCTGGACGAAGTGCGCCGCGCGCTCGAACGCGGTGCCGATGCGGGCGGATGATTCACCTTTGATCACTCAATCGCGCGTTGACAAAATTTTTCAGCAATAGCGTTAGCATCTGCGCACTTGGCGAGCATGGCTGGCCCGACGAAATCCGAGGCGGACGCGATGCGACATTCCGAAACCGAGCACTCCACCGCTGAGGATCGCGCCCCCGGCTGGGACGCGATCAATCACGCGCTGAACCGGATCTATCCGCGGCAGGCGCCCAAGCACTACGGCACCCTGATCGGCTTCGCCCTGGGCGGCGCCGACCCGCTGCCGGGCATCAGCGCGTACAAACGCATCACGCCGGTGCCGCATTGGCACTTCGTCACCTACGGTTTCAGCGAGCTATACGAGAAGCAATCCGACGATCCGCAGCTCAGCGGCTACGGTTTCGAACTGACCATGCGCCTGAGCGATCCCGACGACAGCGAAGAACCGCCGACGTGGGCGCTGAATTTCCTGCAGAACCTGGCGCGCTACGTGTTCGACAGCGGCCATCCTTTCCACGCCGGCCACTACCTCAACGCCAACGGCCCGATCGCCGCCGACAGCGACAGCGCGATCCGCTCGGTCGCTTTCGCGCATGATCCGGAGCTGCCGCCGATCGACAGCGAAAACGGCCGGGTCGAATTCCTGCAGGTGATCGGCCTGACCAACGAGGAAGAATTCGCGCTGAAGCGCTGGTCCACCTTGAAGGTGCTGGACGTGTTCAAGGATTACCTGCCGCTGTGGGTGACCGATCTGGAACGCGGCTCGCTGCTGGCCGATTCGGATGTCGCCGCGCGGCTGGCGGAAGGTTCCGCGCGCGAGGGTTCCTCGGTCGGCATGATCTACACCGATCAGCTGAGCTGGGAGCAGCGCAAGCGTCTGCTGCGGCCGCCGCTGACCCAGGTGTCGATCGGCGCGCGCCAGGTCGGCGAACTGCTGGCCTTGCTGCCCCTGCGCCTGCCGTTCGGGCATGCCTTCACCGTGGTCGGGCCGGATGCGCGGATCGCCTTCGAACCGGCCGTGCGCAATGGCGCGGAAGCCATCGAAGGCGCGCTGCACCTGCGTCTGGACGATCGCGCGATGCGCAGTCTGGTCGCGCGGCTGCGCGCGCAGGCCGGCGAGTACGAGGTCGAGGGTTTCCCGAGCCTGCTGATGCAGGTGCAAAAGACCGAGATCCGCGCGCAGGACGGCAGCGTCGAGCAGGTGATCGGCTGATCGGCGCGGTGGTGCGCGCCGCGTTGCGCGCAAGTGCCGCCGGCACGGCCGGGCTTGCGCAGTCGCGCGGCGGTCCGGGCCACGCGGGCGATGCCCGGCATCGCGATCGAGGTCGCATCCATGCGCGTTTTTCGCGCGACTTTGCGCATTCAGGCGCTTGCAGCCTAGGCCGCCACCGGCTCCCGGGCAGGCCGCGTCATCGGCCGGTCCGCGCCGCGGGTTAAAATGTCCGGATCGCCCCGACCGGGCCACCCGGAGCTTCAAGATGACCTTACCCTCCGCTGGCGCTAAGTTCCGCGCCGCGCTCGCCGAAGAATCGCCGTTGCAGGTCATCGGCGCGATCAACGCCAATCACGCCCTGCTGGCCAAGCGCGCCGGCTACCGCGCCATCTACCTGTCCGGCGGCGGCGTCGCCGCGGGCTCGCTGGGCCTGCCGGATCTGGGCATCAACACGCTCGAAGACGTGCTGATCGACGTGCGCCGCATCACCGACGTGTGCGATCTGCCGCTGCTGGTGGACATCGACACCGGCTTCGGCCCGAGCGCGTTCAACATCGAGCGCACGGTGAAGTCGCTGATCAAGGCCGGCGCGGCGGCGTGCCACATCGAAGACCAGGTCGGCGCCAAGCGCTGCGGTCATCGTCCGGGCAAGGAAATCGTTTCGGCCGGCGAAATGGCCGATCGGGTGAAGGCCGCGGCCGACGCCAAGACCGATGCGGATTTCTTCCTGATCGCGCGCACCGACGCGATCGCGGTCGACGGCGTGGACGCGGCGATCGAGCGCGCCATCGCCTGCGTGGAAGCCGGCGCCGATGGCATCTTCGCCGAAGCCGCCTACGACTTGCCGACCTACCGCCGTTTCGTCGATGCGGTGAAGGTGCCGGTGTTGGCGAACATCACCGAATTCGGGCAGACGCCGTTGTTCACCCGCGACGAACTGGCCTCGGCCGGCGTGGCGATCCAGTTGTTCCCGCTGTCGGCGTTCCGGGCGATGAACAAGGCGGCCGAGAACGTGTATCAGTCGATCCGTCGCGACGGGCATCAGAAGAGCGTGGTCGAGACCATGCAGACGCGCGAGGAGTTGTACGACCGGATCGGGTATCACGCGTTCGAAGGCAAGCTCGACGCCTTGTTCGCGAAGAAAAGCGGTTGACCGAATTCCCTTCTCCCGCGTGCCACCCAAGGTGACTTCCTTCGGGGCGCGGGAGAAGGTGGCCCGAAGGGCCGGATGAGGGGGCGCGAAACTTCACGCCAGCGACGCAAGCCGGAATTCGCGCGCCCTCACCCTTGCCCTCTCCCGCAGGCGGGAGAGGGAATAAGGAATAGAAGACAATCTATCTAGAGGAAGGACCATGAGCGACACGCAACAGACCCTGCCCAAACCGAAGAAATCCGTCGCCCTCAGCGGCACCGCCGCGGGCAATACCGCGCTGTGCACCGTCGGCCGCAGCGGCAACGATCTGCACTACCGCGGCTACGACATCCACGATCTGGCGACCAAGTCCACCTTCGAGGAAGTCTCGCACCTGCTGGTGCACGGCGTGCTGCCGACCGTTTCGCAGCTCAAGGCCTACAAAACCAAGCTCAAGCGCCTGCGCGGCCTGCCGGCGATCGTCACCGACGCGCTGGAACTGGTCCCGGCCAACGCCCATCCGATGGACGTGCTGCGCACCGGCTGCTCGGTGCTGGGCACCGTGCTGCCCGAGCGCGAAGGCCATCCGGCCAGCGAAGCGCGCGACATCGCCGACCGCCTGATCGCCAGCTTCGGTTCGATGCTGCTGTATTGGTGGCACTTCACCCGCAACGGCCGCCGCATCGATTGCGAGACCAACGACGATTCGGTCGCCGCGCACTTCCTGCACCTGCTGCACGGCGAGCCGCCGAGCCAGCTGCTGGCCGATTCGCTGGACAAGTCGCTGATCCTCTACGCCGAGCACGAGTTCAACGCCAGCACCTTCACCGCGCGCGTCATCGCCGGCACCGGCTCGGACATGCATTCGTGCCTCACCGGCGCGATCGGCGCGCTGCGCGGCCCCAAGCACGGCGGCGCCAACGAAGTCGCCATGGACATCATCTCGCGCTACGACAGCGCCGATGAGGCCGAGGCCGACATCCGCGCCCGCGTGGAGCGCAAGGAAATCGTCATCGGCTTCGGCCATCCGGTCTACACCACCGGCGACCCGCGCAATCCGATCATCAAGGAAATCTCGCGCGCGCTGTGCAAGGACGGCGGCAACCAGGTGCTGTTCGACGTCAGCGAGCGCATCGAGAACCTGATGTGGGACAGCAAGAAGATGTTCCCGAACCTGGATTGGTACTCGGCCTCGGCCTACCACATGATGGGCATCCCCACGCCGATGTTCACCCCGCTGTTCGTGATCGCCCGCACCACCGGCTGGAGCGCGCACGTGATCGAACAGCGCGAAGACGGCAAGATCATCCGCCCGAGCGCCAACTACACCGGCCCGGAAGATCGCCAGTACGTTTCGATCGACAAGCGCTGATCGCGCCCGCCGCGGCCCTGCGCGGCGGCGCTTAAAACGCAATACGGACACGAACGAGGCCAGACGAACGTCTGGCCTTTTTCGTTGCATCCAACCTTGGTGGGTTGACGTTCGTCCGCATACGACTATCGTCGAACAGGACACAGAATCGTCACGGAATCGAGTGTCATAGTCCGGTGCCAGCCGGAGTCGTCGGTGCTGGCCGAGCGCGCGAATGCATCTTCGAAGTGAGTGATGCCGCGTTGCCGGGTTCCGGAACTTCCGTCGTGAGACGGATCGAGCACGAGGGAAGGCCATGCGCGACAGTGATGTTCCGGTCAAGACCAATGAAGGTCGCGATGAAATCCAGCACCGCACGCGCAAGCTGCCGACGGTGCTGCGATCGATCCTGCTGATCGTCGATGGCGATCGCAGCGCGCGTCATCTGCGCGACCTCATCGCCAGTCTGCACGGGCCGGGCGACGCGCTGGAACAGTTGGAAACGATGGGTTTGATCGCATCTTCGGCGGCGGTCGCCGCGACCCACCTCGCGCATTCGCCCACGCCGGCCGCCCCGGTCGCGCTGCCAGCCGCGGTCAACGGCGCCGTGCCGGCCGATGCGGCCGAGCGCTATCGCACGCTCTACACCCTGATGAGCGAGACCGTGCGCGAGCATCTGGGCCTGCGCGGCTATTTCCTGCAGTTGAAGATCGAGCGCTGCGGCAACAGCGAGGAACTCGCCGAATTGCTGCCGGATCTGAGCGCTGCGCTGGGGAAGGTGCGCAAGGACGATATCGCGGCGGAGATCGAGGCGCGCTTCGCTACGGGAAGCTGAGCGTTCGCTGGCGCGTAGTCGCCGCGGTAATAGATGAATCTTTCAAAGCCCTCTGCCGTTTCCGGAAGAGGGCTTGAATGACCGGACGCGCGACTGCGGTCCGATCAGAACGACGAGCCGATCAAAGCAAGCCTTCCGCCTTCAACGCCGCCTGCACGCCGCTGTCGGCTTCCATGCGGCGCTTGAACGCGGCCAGGTGCGCGTAGCTGGACAGATCGATGCCGACCGAGTCGGCCCAGCGCAGGGTGATGTAGAGATATGGATCGGCGTAGCTGCGGAAACCGGCGAGCCATTGGCGATCGGCTAGGCGCTGATCGGCGCTGGCGTACAGCGCGCGCACGCGTTCGCGCGCGTGCTGGCGCACGGTGTCGGCCTGGGCGGGATCGGGATGGAACTTGCCCGGCCCGAAGATCGGCAGATACGCCGGGTGCAGATCGGAATTGACGAACGCGAGCCAGCGCGCGGCTTCGGCGTGCTGTTGCGCGCTGCCGTCGCCGGTCAATTGCGCCTGCGGGAAGGTGTCGGCGATGTAACCCATGATCGCCGCGTTCTGAGTGAGCACGAACGCGCCATCGACCACCGCCGGCACCGCGCCGGCCGGATTGATGGCGAGAAAGGCCGGAGCCTTCATCGTGTCCTTGTTCATCACTTCGACTTCGAACGCGCCGCCGGTCCACTGCAATGCGATGTGGTCCGCGGTCGAACACGCGCCGGGCTTGCTGTAGAGCTTCATCTGTATCCCCTCAGGAATAAGTAAACAAGCCGGCGACTATCACCGACCTGCTTCGTATCCTCAAGCGGGGAGCTGCAACGCAGTGTTACGAAGCTCGGGAATCGGGAATGGAGAATCGGGAATCGTAAAAGCGGCTGTTCGCCGATTCACGATTCTCCATTCCCGATTCCCGGATTCGACTCAGCCGCGACGCGACTTGAGCTTTTGCACCTTGTAGAAGGTGTGATCGCCGATGGTGGCGACCTGATACGCGTTGCGCCACGACGGGCTCGCGATCGCGTGCGCGGCGAAGTGGCTCGCGCCCGGCACGATTTCCTTGCGCTGACCGGCCGGCAGGGCCCAGTTGCGCTCGGCGGCCAAGGCCACGTTGACCGACTCGGCCCAGGCCTCGGAGTTGTTCAGACGCGTGCCCGGCGAAACCAGGGTCGGCGCGAACTGCTTGTTGGCGGTGACGACCTCGCAGACCGTATCGCCCCACAGGCCGCTGTCGCGGCGGCGCAGGGCGACCTCGGCGACGGCTTGCTGGCCGCGCTGGGACTGGTCGCGGGCTTCCAGGTACACGGTGGTGCTCAAACACAGCGAATCGGCGGTTTGCGGTGGCAGCACGGAGGCGAGCCACAAAATCCAAGCCAGTTTCATATGACTCCTTGCTCCGTTGCGTCGGACGCACAGGGGACGTCGATCTCTCGAACGAGAGAGCGCGACCGCGGTGAGGCCGACATGGCGTACTGGGGAGGGCAGCGGCTCTAACGGCGCGCTTTTGCCCCGTCACCGGAATCCGAGCCAAATGGGGCTACGGGGCGGTGGTGGGTGCCGCCTCTGCAGGGGGCGGCGGAAAAGTTGGCGCAAGGTAGCGACGGCTAACCAAACCGTGCCTGAATGTCTATTTCCAAGTTTCTAATTTAGTTGGAGTTTTTATTCTGAACAGGCGCTAGGTACTTGGTTCTACAGGGCTTTGTCCCGGCAGGAAGCGTGCCGAGCCTGTCTCAGACTGGTTTGAGCCAGCTGGTTCAGGACCGTATGGTCCGCGTTTTGGCGTCTCCGGACGGCAGTGGACTCCGATCGTCCTGGGATTGGCTGCCCTTCCGGCAAATCTGAACAGGGCAGCAGGACCAAACGGCCCGAGCGGGCTCCACCGCATGTCGTGGTCGGCGTTCGCGCAACGGCTACAGGTGGGGTTGGCGGCTGCATCGGTGGCGCTTGCGCCGACGTGCGCTCATGCGCACGCACGCAACTCGCACACATATATATGTATGCGCGAACGCAAACGCGCGAAGACTGCGTCGGCGAAAACGTGCGATCACATCCGCGAAGAAGCCGCGCGGCGATCGCGCGCGTCGCCAACGCTGGCCGATTACAGCGCGGCCGCGAGCCGGCTGCCCTGCGCGATCGCGCGCTTGGCGTCGAGTTCGGCCGCGACGTCGGCGCCGCCGATCACGTGCACCGGCTTGCCGCTGTCGGCGAGCGCCGCCGCCAGGGGCTTGTACGGTTCCTGGCCGGCGCAGATCACCACCTGATCGACCGGCAGCACCTGTTCGCTGCCTTCCACACGGATGCGGAAACCCTCCTCATCCAAACCCAGGTATTCGACCCCGCCGATCATGCGCACCTGCTTGGCCTTCAAGGTCGCGCGATGGATCCAGCCGGTGGTCTTGCCGAGCTTCGCGCCCGGCTTACCGGGGCTGCGCTGCAGCAGCCAGACCTGGCGCGCCGGCGGCTCGGGCCGCGGCTCGCTCAGGCCGCCGCGGTTGTCGCCGTAATCCAGGTCCACGCCCCATTCGGCGCGCCAGCGCGCCGGGTCGGGGTAGTGCGGCTGTTCGTCGGAGTGGGGGCCGTCGTGGACCAGGAATTCGGCCACGTCGAAACCGATGCCGCCGGCGCCGATGATGGCCACGCGCTTGCCCGGCACTACCCGGCCCTGCAGCACGTCCAGGTACGAGCAGACCTTGGCGTGATCCGAACCCGGGAACGCCACCTGCCGCGGCTTGATCCCGGAGGCGAGCACGATCTCGTCGAAGTCGGCCAGCGCCGCCGCGTCGGCGGTGGTGTTCAGGCGCAGGTCGATGCCGGTCTGTTCGATCCGGCCGGCGAAGTAGCGCAGGGTCTCGTAGAACTCTTCCTTGCCCGGAATCCGCTTGGCCAGATTGAACTGGCCGCCGATGCGCCCGGCGCTGTCGAACAAGGTCACCTTATGGCCGCGTTCGGCCGCGACCGTGGCGCAGGCCAGTCCGGCCGGGCCGGCGCCGACCACGGCCACGCGCTTGGGCGCCTGGGTCGGCAGGTAGTTCAGCTCGGTCTCGGCGCAGGCGCGCGGATTGACCAGGCAGCTGGCGTGCTTGTTCGCGAACACATGATCCAGGCAGGCCTGATTGCAGCCGATGCAGGTGTTGATGTCGGCCGCGCGCTGCCTGCGCGCCTTGTTCACCCAGTCCGCGTCGGCCAGCAGCGGCCGCGCCATCGACACCATGTCGGCTTCACCGTCGGCGAGGATGCGCTCGGCCACATCGGGCATGTTGATGCGGTTGGTGGTGACCAGCGGAATGCGCACCTCGGGTTTCAGCCGCGCGGTGATGCCGGTGAAGGCGCCGCGCGGGACCGAGGTGGCGATGGTCGGCACCCGCGCCTCGTGCCAGCCGATGCCGGTGTTGATCAAAGTGGCGCCGGCCGCTTCGATGGCGCGGGCCTGGGCGATCACCTCGCTCCAGGTCGAGCCTTCATCGACCAGGTCGATCATCGACAGGCGGTAGATAATGATGAAATCCGGGCCGCAGGCCTCGCGGATGCGGCGCACGATCTCGACACTGAAGCGGAACCGCTGCGGCGCCTCACCGCCCCAGCCGTCCTTGCGCTTATTCGTGCGCGGCACCGTGAACTGATTGAGCAGATAGCCTTCCGAGCCCATCACCTCGACGCCGTCGTAACCGGCCTCGCGCGCCAGCCGCGCCGAATTGACGAAAGCCTTGATCTGCCGCTCCACCCCGCCGGCCGACAGCGCGCGCGGGGTGAACGGGTTGATCGGCGCCTTGAGCTTGCTCGGCGCCACCTGCAGCGGGTGATAGCCGTAGCGGCCGGCGTGCAGGATCTGCATGCAGATGCGCCCGCCATGTTCGTGCACCGCGCGCGTCACCTGCTTGTGCTTGCCCGCTTCCCACGGCCAGCTGAGCTTGCCGCCGAAGGGCTTGAGCCAGCCGACGATGTTCGGGGCGAAGCCGCCGGTAACGATCAGGCCCACGCCGCCGGCCGCGCGCTCGGCGAAATACGCCGCCAGCTTGGGGAAGTCGGCGGCCTTGTCCTCCAGCCCGGTGTGCATCGAGCCCATCAGCACGCGATTGGGCAGGGTGCAAAAGCCCAGGTCCAGCGGCGCGAACAGGTGCGGATACAAGGGATGCGGACCGCCGGGCAGGGCGTCGGAGGCCGCGGACGCGGGCGGGTTCGAACCGGAAGGGACGGCCGTGGACATGCTGGCTGAATACGCTGGCGTATGGATTGCGCACGATGCCGGTAAAAGCGCGGCAATTCAAGGGCAATATTCCGCCGAACCGCGGATTCGCCCGGGCCCGGGGCGGCCTGGATCAAGGCGGCGCGAAGACAGGCACGCGGCGGCGGCGAACGCAACGGTTGTCACGGATGCGGCGCATCGCCGAACATGCCCGACCCCCCGTAGTCCGTACTCCATGGATCCAGTCACCGAAACCAGCATCCAGGACTACCTGCGCGCCGACATCGTCGCCGCCGATCTGCCCGACCTGCAGCCCCTGCTGGGCGCGCGCGAACTGCTGCGCGCGTTCTCCACCCTGTTCCACGGCGGCGAGGAGTCGGTGATGGTGCGGCTGCTGGTGCTGCGCGCGATCGGCGAACGCGGACAGGCGCCGGACTGGACCCCGCAGGAACTGCGCGAACACTTCGCCTACCTGGAGCCGGTCAAGTTCGACACCGTGATCGGGCGCCTGCGCGACAACGATCTGCTGCTGTGGGACAACGAAAGCCAGCGCTACCGCATCAGCCCGGCCGGCCGTCAGGCGCTGTCGGCGATCGGCCTGTTGCTGCAGTTCAACCGCGAAGGCGACGAGCTGGCCTACGTCACCGCGCAGATCGCCGCCGGCCAGGCGGTGGGGCGGGTGCGTCCGGACGACCTGCAGCAT
Source organism: Lysobacter sp. TAB13 (assembly GCF_052113885.1). Taxonomy (NCBI): domain Bacteria; kingdom Pseudomonadati; phylum Pseudomonadota; class Gammaproteobacteria; order Lysobacterales; family Lysobacteraceae; genus Lysobacter; species Lysobacter sp. TAB13. The sequence goes on from NZ_JBFRDR010000008.1 coordinate 206,046, forward strand.
CTGCTCTCGCGCCTCAACGAATTGCGCGAAGACTTCGATCAGGCCGTGCTCAGCGGCTCGGAACACCGCATCCTGCGCGCCGCCGGCACCTTGCAGCAGGCCTGGCGCTGGATCGAGAAAGGCACGCAGATCGTCGAGGAAATTTCCTCCGACCTGGAACTCGACAGCCACACCCACCGCGTCGCCCAGCAGATCGGCCGCGCGCAGAGCGCGATGCTGCGCCAGGCTTCGGTGTTCCAGCGCGCGCTGAGCACGCTGGACCGCCATCGCGTGCATCTGGGCGCGAGCGGTTTGTCGTCCTCGGATGTGAACCGCTTCCTGCGCGATCTGGACATCGACGCGCTCGCCGCCATCGCCGACGACGTGCTCGCGCGTTCGGCGATTCCGGCCTTCATGCTGTCGCCGATCGCCCTGGACGTGGCCGAGTACGAACTGGTCGAACGCGAACGCGAAGCGCGCGAAGATCAGTCGCTGCCGCCGTCGATGGCCGCGCCCAGCAGCGAAGGCTCGCCGGCGGCGGCCACCGATTTCCAGTTCGCCGAACACTGGCTGGACGAACTCACCGCGCTGGCCGCGGCCGACGGCGAGGCGACGGCGTTGAGCGCACTGGTGCCGCGCGACGGCTTCTCGCTGAGCGCCTACCGCATGTCGCTGCTCGGCCTGATCGGCGATCCCGGCGCGGAAAACCGCGAAGGCGTCAGCGCCTCGATGGCGCGTTTGCCGCTGGCCTGGCATGTCGAGCCCGAATTCGAAATCGTCGAACGCGCCGGCGTGGCCTATATGAGCCGCAGCCGCCTGCAGACGGTGAGCGAAGAAGAGCGCTTGCAGGCGCGCGCGCCGCGCAAGCGTTCCAAGGCCGACATCGCCGAAGCCGAAGCCTCCGACCAACTGGAGCGGGTGATCGAAGACGGCGACGACGATGCCGTCGCCGCGTCCGGCGCGCGCAAACGCGCCGCGCGAGCGGACAAGACCGACAAGAACACCGATAAGAAGACCGCCTCCGCGCGCGGCACCGGGCAACCGGCCCGGCGCGCGAAAGCGGCGAAGGCAACCGCGGAAACCCCATGACCGACCCTATCGCTTCATTGATCGCGCGGCTGATCGCCGAGCGCTGGCTGCCGCGCGACGACATCGCCGTGCGCGAACTGCTCACCGACGCCGAATTGCGCAACGACCTCGACCGCCGCTTGGCGTCGGTGGGCCTGCGCCTGCTCGAACATCCTTATGCCGCCAACATCGCGGTGTGCATCGCGCGCCCGCAGGAGTCGGCGGTGTTCGGCAGCGCCAAGGCCTGGTCCTCGACCAATCTGCAACTCGACCGCGACGCGATCGCGCTGCTGGTGGTGCTGTGGGCGCTGCTGGTGCTGCCCAAGCGCCAGCGCCAGATCGCTCGGCAACAGGCCGACCGCGATCAGGACCAGGAGCAGATGTTCGCCGAACTCAAGCCGGTGCCGGTCGGCGCGGAAGTGGTCGAGCCGATCAACGAGCGCACCTTGCTCGCCGACTTCGGCGACAAGCTCGGCGGCAAGACCCGCATCCAGTTCAATCTCGGCGCGTTGGCGCGGCAGGGCTTCATCCTGCGGCGCAAGGAGCGCATCCATGAAGGGCCGATGCTGGATCTGGCCCTGGACTACGAACGCATCGCCGGCCGGGTGATGGACGGTGCCTTGTCGTACGTGGTCGCCGAGGCGCGTCAACACGCACTGGAACTGGCGGCGATCGAAGCGGCCGAAGCCGCAGCCGGCGAGAACGGCGAGAGCGTTGCGGCGGCGAACGACGCCGAGGCCATCGACGACGCCACCCACGAAGCGGCGATCGAAAACGACGGCTACATCGACTTCGATGCCGCGGCGTTCGAGCAGTCGCTGATGGAAGACGACGACGCCGATGCGTCGGCCGATGCCGCGCTCGATGCGCACGACGCCGAAGCCATCGCCGCCGAGCCGTTGCCGCAACTGGCCGACGCCGGCGACGCTGGCGAACACACCGAACCCCCGGAATCGTCCCCGGACACCGAAGCCAAGCACGAGGAGGCCGCGGCCGATGTTTGAATTCCGCTCGCTGGAAGTCGTGCACTGGGACTACTGGCAGCGTTTCCAGCTGCCGCTGGACGCGTCCATCGTCACCGTGGTCGGCCCGAACGGTTCGGGCAAGACCACCTTGCTCGATGCGCTGCGCACCCTGCTCGCGATCGAAGACCGCGACACCGCACGCGACTACAAGACGTATCTGCGCCATAACGGCAAGCCGTATGCATGGCTGCGCGGCGTGGTCAGCAACCGCCCCGACCGCCGCGGCGGCCGGCCGTTCTTTCCGATCAAGGACGATCTGGTCACGCTGGCCTGCCGCATCCGCAAGCGCGGCGGCGACTGGAGCCGCGACTACCAGATCGTCGGCGGCGACGTGCCGGTGGAAACGCTGGAGCAGGGCGGCGATTGGCTGGGCGTGCGCGACTATCGCGTGCGTCTGGCCGGGGCCGGCCTGACCCGCGCGATCTGCCGCGTGCTCACCCTGGAGCAGGGCGCGACGGACAAACTCTGCCAGTACTCGCCGCGCGATCTGTTGCAGTTGATCTTCGACGTGTTCGAAGACAAGGCTGTGCTCGACGACTATCAGCGCGCGCGCACCGAGCAGTTCGATGTCGAGAAGGAATTGCAGCACCTGGGCCAGGATCTGGCCGGTCTGCACCTGCGTCTGGAATCGGCCAAGGCCGACGTGCGTTCGTTCGAGGAAGGCAATGCGCTGCGCAATCAGCGCCAGCGCCTGGAAAGCGAGATCGCGCCGAAGGTGGAACTGGCCGATCAGCGCAACGCCATCGAAGGCGCCAAGCCGCGCCTGACCGGCCTGCGCCGCGCGCTGCGCGAGCGCGAACGCGCGCTGGAGGAGATGCGCAGCGAGGACGCGATCGCCTCCGGCGGCCGCGACGTGCTGGCCGAAGCGATCCGTGAAGCGCGCCGTCAGGTCGGCGCTAGCGAACAGGCCTTCACCCAGGCCCGCGACGCCGCGCGCGATGCCGAGATGCTGGTCAAGCGCCGCGACGAACTGGCCAAGCTGCAGGCGCAGCGCGGCGAAGTCGATGTCGAAGCGCTCAGCGCCAGCGTCGAGAACGGGCGCCGCCGTCAGGCCGAGCTGCGCCTGGAAGCCGAGCGCGACCGCAAGCGCGCCGGCGAGATTTCCGCGCAGACCGCCGCGCTCAGCGGCGGCGGCCGCATCGTCGAACCGTTCGAACGCGACTTCCGCGCCGGACTCGATCAGGCCGGCATCGCCCATCACGTGCTGACCGAGCTGGTCGAGATCACCGATCCGCAGTGGTCGGTCGCGGTCGAAGCGGTGCTGGCGCCTTATCGCCATCTGCTGGTGCTGGAAAATCCCAAGCAGGCGCGCACCGCGTGGCAACTCGGCGAAAGCCAGCAGTACCGCCATTTCATCGTCGCCGAACGCGCGCCTGTCACCAAGGCCAGCGCCGGCTCGTTGCTGGAAGTGGTGCGATTCTCGGCCGATCCGCCCGCTTGGTTGCCGCGCCAGCTCGATCGCATTCGCCGCGTCACCGACATCGAACACGGCTCGCGTCTGCCGGCCGGGCAGGACTGGATCACCCAGAAGGGTTATCTGCGCGAAAGCCGCGGCGGCCGCCATATCGGCGGCAACCAGCATCACTTCGGTACCGGCGCGCGGCAGTCGCAACTGGTCGAGTTGCGCGCCGAACAGGCGGTGATCGCGCAGCGCGCGCAGTCGCGCGAAGCCGAGTTGCAGGAGCTCAATCAGCGCGTGGACGCCGATCAGTCGCGTCTGCTCGGGCTGGACGCGACTCAGGAGTTGGTCACCCGCGCGGCCGAATTCGCAGATGCCCAGGCGCGCCTGCCGGAACTGGCCGAAGCTGCCGGACAAGCCGCCGCGGCCTTGGCGCAGGCACGGGCGAAGATCGACGAAGCCGCCGATCAGGACAAGGCCGAAGGCATCGCCGCGGCCAAGCGTCAGGGCCAGATCGACGCGCTCGCGCGCGAGCTGCGCGAACGCGCGCAGCAGATCAACGGCGAGCGCCAGAGCCTGATCCAGCGCATCGTCGATTATCGGCGCAAGCGCGCGCTGATGCCTGAGAGCTGGCGCAGCGCGGTCGCCTTGCAGGCGGCGCGCGCGGAATACGAAAGCGCCTCGGCGGTGCGTCGCGAGATCGAGCGCATCGACGATCGCCTTTCGCGCGGCGGCTTCGTCACCGATGAATCGTGCATTCCGCTGCGCGACAAGATCGGCGCCGATCACGACGAACTGGAAAGCTCGATCGGCCGTCGCGAAGCGCATCTGGATCGCGCCAAGCGGCTGACCGAGGAAGCGCGCGGCGCCTACATCAACGTGTTGCGCGCCACCGTGCGTCGCTACAAGAAGAACCTCGCCGCGCTGGGCGAACTGGCCGGTATCGGCGTTGACGCCGACATGCCGGAGTTGGCCAACAACGACGTCGCCCTGGCCCAGGCCGGTTTGTCCGTGCGTTTCGATTTCGACCGCAAGGGCTGGATCGGCCTGGACGACGGCGAGGCCTCGGGCGGCCAGCAGGTGATGAAGTCGCTGCTGCTGCTGGTGGCGTTGCTGCGCGACGAGGACCAGCCGGGTGGTTTCGTTTTCATCGACGAACCCTTCGCGCATCTGGACGTATTCAACATCGAAAAGGTCGGGCGCTTCCTGCGCGCGACCGACGCGCAGTACATCCTGACCACGCCGATCACGCACAACCTCAACGTGTTCGATCCGTCGGACCTGGTGCTGACCACCAGCAAGCGCCGCGGCGGCAGCCCGTGGGCGGAAGCGGTGGCGGTGTTGAAGCGGCAGCGCGAGGACAGCAAGGCGGCGTGAGTCGCTTTGCTGTGGCGCGGCGATGCGTCGCCGCCCCGGAGTTTTGTACCAACCAGTCCTCAAAATCCTCCCTAACGCCTCCCCCCTTTGAAAAAGGGGGGGGCAGGGGGGATTCGCTTTTCGCTCCAGCCCGCCGTCGCCTCCAAGCAAAAAAGCAAATCCCCCGCGCTGTAGATTCGCGGGCACACCTACATTGCGCCGGGCGCCCGCCCCCTTTTTCAAAGGGGGCGATGTGTTTGCGCTAAGAGCTGTGGGGAAGACAGGACAATCCAATCGCGAACCCGCCAGAACGCTTCCCCCCTTTGAAAAAGGGGGGCTAGGGGGGATTTGCTTTTAGCCTCAACCCACCGTCGTCGCTGCACGAAAAGCAAATCCCCCGCGCTGTAAATTCGCGGGCACACCGACATTGCGCCGGGCGCCCGCCCCCTTTTTCAAAGGGGGCGATGGGTTTGCGCTAAGAGGTGCGGAGGAAGACAGGACGACCCGATCGTGAACCCGCCAGAACGCTTCCCCCCTTTGAAAAAGGAGGGCTAGGGGGGATTTGCTTTTAGCCTCAACCCGCCGTCGTCGCTGCACGAAAAGCAAATCCCCCGCGCTGTAAATTCGCGGGCACACCGACATTGCGCCGGGCGCCTGCCCCCTTTTTCAAAGGGGGCGATGTGTTTGCGTTCGCAGGAAGGAGCATCCACGGGATCGTGCACCGGCTGGAACGATAAATCCCAGCCACAGCAGCCCATCCCTAGTTGACTCCTGCCGCATCGCCCTTACTCTATGCACACGCAAAACCACCCGATCTTTCAGGCCGCATCCGTCATGAAGCGTTTCCCGCTACTGATATCGCAGCACGCCTCGCGCGAGAGCGCGGGCCGGGTGCGCCTGCCTCCTGTGATCTTCGGTTCGCGGTCGATGTAATCCGACCCGCCGCAGCCACACCAGACCAGAGCACCCGCACGGGTGCTTTTTTATTGCCTGACGTTTCCCAAAGCCCGGCCGCCAAGGCCGGATTCCACTCGCCGAAGTCGCACCAACCCCAAGGAGAACGTGTCGTGAATACCGCGGCCGATACCCAAACCTAGCCGCGCGCCCTGTCGCCAACCGAGGACGCGCGGCCTTCCTTTGTTGGCAACATCGTGAATCTATTTATGAACACCACCATTGCTTCCAGCTGGCGCAACCTCGGCATCATCGCCCACGTAGACGCGGGCAAAACCACGCTCACCGAACGCCTGTTGTGGAAAACCGGCGCGATCCATCGCATGGGCGAAGTCCACGATGGCGCGACCACCACCGACTTCACCAGCATCGAGAAAGACCGCGGCATAACCATCGGCGCCGCGGCCGTGCAGACGCGCTGGACGCCGCAAGGCCATAGCGAGCATCGCCTGACCATCATCGACACGCCCGGCCACATCGATTTCGCGATCGAAGTCGAGCGTTCGCTGCGCGTGCTAGATGGCGCCGTCGCCGTGTTCAGCGCGGTCGATGGCGTGCAGCCGCAATCGGAAACCGTGTGGCGCCAGGCGCGCCGGCACGGCGTGCCGCTGATCGCGTTCGTCAACAAGATGGACCGCGTCGGCGCTTCGTTCGAGCGCACGCTCGCGCAGATGCGCGAGAAGCTCGACGCGGTGCCGTGGCCGCTGGGCCAGTCGGTCGGTATCGAAAACGAGCTGCAAGGCTGGGTCGATTACGTCGCCCGCGACATCGTGCTGTGGGACCAGGACAATCACTTGTCCCGCCGTCCCTGGAGCGACGACGAAGCGCGCGAGTTCGAGCCGCTGCGTTTGCGCCTGATCGAAGCGGTCGCCGATCACGACGACGAGTTGGCCGAGGCCTTCCTCGACGCGCGCGCCATCGATGCCGGGCTGTTGAAGGCGGCCTTGCGTCGCGGCACGCTCAAGGGCGCGGGCACGCCGGTGCTCGGCGGTTCGGCGTTCAAGAACAAGGGCGTGGAAACGCTGTTGGACGCGATCGTCGATTACCTGCCTTCGCCGCTGGATAGGCCGTGGGTGCACGCCGAAAGCGAACGCGGCGAAGTCGCGCTCGCGCCGGATGCGTCCGGGCCGCTGGCCGGCTTGCTGTTCAAGATCGTGCACCAGGAACACGGTGCGCTGTCGTTCGTGCGCCTGTACTCGGGCACGCTGCGGGTCGGCGATACGGTGTGGGCATCGCGTCGCGACAAGCCGCAGCGCGTCGGCCGCCTGGTCGTGGTCCAGGCCAATCGCGGGCACGACGTCGATGTCGCCTATGCGGGCGAAATCGTCGCGATTCCGGGTTGGAAGGATGCGGTCAGCGGCGAGAGCCTGAGCGATCCGGGCGAGCGCTTGGTGCTGGACACGATCCAGGCCCAGCCGGCGGTGTTGTCGTGGCGTCTGACCGCGGGCAAGTCCGGCGATCTGATCCGTCTGGGCCAGGGCTTGGCCAGTCTGGCGCAGGAGGACCCGTCGTTCCGCGTCGGCACCGATTCGGAAACCGGCGAGACCCTGGTGTGGGGCATGGGCGAACTGCATCTGGACGTGATGGTCGAGCGCCTGCGCCAGGAGTGGAACGTCGAGGTGCGCACCGGTTCGCCGCGCGTGGCTTATCAGGAAACCCCGAGCCGCGCGGTGCGCGGGATCGAAGGCAAGCTGTCCAAGCAGAACGGCGGCACGGGGCAGTTCGCCCGTGTGGTCATCGATGTGGAGCCGCGCGAAGATGGGCAGTTCGAGTTCGTCGATCGCACGACCGGCGGCGTGGTGCCGCGCAACTTCGTCAACGCGACCGAAAAGGGCTTGCGTCTGGCGTTGGCGGAAGGGCCGTTGGGTTATCCGGTGGTCGGTTTGACGGTGACCTTGACCGACGGCCAGACCCACGCGGTGGATTCGTCCGAACTCGCGTTCCAACGCGCGGCGGGCGATGCGCTGAAGGCGGCGCTGGCGGAAAGCGGCACGACGCTGCTCGAGCCGGTGATGGCGCTGGTCATCGATACGCCCGCCGGCAATGTCGGCGACGTGGTCGGCGATCTGCAACGCCGCTCCGGCCGCGTGCTGGGCATCGAGGACAAGGGCCTGCGCACGGACGTGACCGCGCGCGCGCCGCTGGCGCAGTTGTCGGGTTACACGACCGCGTTGCGGTCGCTGACCCAAGGCCGCGCTTCGGCCTCGATGGTGTTCAACGGCTACGAGCAGGCGCGCAGTGCGCCGAAGGCCGCGTAAGTTTCATGCTGTAGGTAAGTGCGGTACGCAGAAAGGGAGAGGGGCCGGCATGCCGGCCCCTCTTTTTTTTTGGGATTGCTTATTTCGGGATTGCTTGTTTGCACATTGCCCGCGTTCGCTTTTTTTCTCGTCATTCCCGCGAAGGCGGGAATCCAGAGACTTCAGAGTCATGCGGCGGTGAAGCCCTGGATTCCCGCCTTCGCGGGAATGACGAGCAAAAGAGCATTCCCGTCAACTACGCCTCAGCCCCAACCTCACCACCCAGCCAACACCAACTTCCCGATCGTAGCCCCCGACTCCAACCGCCGATGCGTCTCGCGCATATTCGCCGCATCGATCTTGCCGAGGGTTTCGGTATGCGTGCCCTTGAGCTCGCCCGCGTCGATCAACTGCGCCACGCGATCGAGAATCTTGCCTTGCTCGACCATGTCCGGCGTCTTGAAGCGCGGCCGGGAGAACATCATTTCCCAGTGGATGCCGATGCACTTGGCCTTGTACGGGTCGCCGATCTTGAGCGCGCCGGAGGGTTCGACGATCAGGCCGACATGGCCCTGCGGCGCCAGCACTTCGCCCAGCGTTTCCCAGTAGCGGTCGGTGTCGGCCAGATTCAAGGCGGCATCGATCTGCTCGAAGCCCAACGCCTTGAGTTGCGGCGCCAGCGGCTGGCGGTGATCGATCACGTGATCGGCGCCCATCTGCTTGCACCACTCGACGCTTTCGCTGCGCGAGGCGGTGGCGATCACGCTGAAGCCGGCGCGCTTGGCGATCTGGATCGCGATCGAGCCCACGCCGCCGGCGCCGGCAATGATCAACAGCGACTTGCCGCGGCCGCCGTTGTCCGCATCGAACGGCATGCGCTGGAACAGCAGCTCCCAGGCGGTGATCGCGGTCAGCGGCAGCGCCGCGGCCTGGGCCGCGCTCAGCGAAGCCGGCGCGGCGCCGACGATGCGCTCATCGACCAGATGCAGTTCGCTGTTGGTGCCCGGACGGGTGATGTCGCCGGCGTAGTAGACGCGGTCGCCGACCTTGAAGCGGGTGACGTTCTCGCCGACCGCTTCGACGATGCCGGCGGCGTCAAAGCCCAGCACGCGCGGCTGCGCTTCCACCTGCGGCTTGGGCGAACGCACCTTGGTGTCGACCGGATTGACCGAGATCGCCTCGACCCGCACCAGCAGATCGTGGCCGCCGGCGGTCGGCGCGGGCAGTTCGACATCCACCAGCGATTGCGGATCGTCGATCGGAAGATAACGGGTGAGGGCTACGGCTTTCATTACGGACTCCAGACTGCGTGGGGAAGGTCGGGCCGGCATCGACGCGTCGATGCCGGATTGTGCGGGAAAGAATCGAAGGGTTCTGCGAAAACCGGACAGGTCCGCGCGTCAACGCGGAGCGAACAACATCGCCTCGTCGATGGCCTCGGCCATCGCGCGATAACCGGCGTCGCCCGGATGCAGGTGATCGCCGGAGTCGTAGGCCGGCAGGAATCGCGCCGGATGCGCGGGGTCGCGGGTGATCGCGTCGAAATCGACCACCGCGTCGAACTCGCCGCTGTCGCGGATCCAGGCGTTGACGCTCTGGCGCACCTTGTCCTTGTCGGTGTCGTAGTAGCCGCTGATCGGCGAATCGGCCAGCGCGCCTTCGAACGGCGTCAGCGTGGCGCCGACGATGCGCAGCGAATTCAGGCGCGCACGCGCGATCAACTGGCGATAGCCGGCGATCAGGCGCTGCGCGCTCATCGGCGCGCGCTTGGGTTCGAAGCTGCTGCCGGGCCAGCCGATGTCGTTGATCCCGAGCAGGACGAAGACGGTGTCGGCCTTTTGCCCGAGCACGTCGCGCTCGAAGCGCGCCAGCGCGCTCACGCCCATGCCGTCGTTGAGCACCTGGCCGCCGGAAATGCCGGCGTTGAGCACGGCGACATCGCGCTGGGCCAGACGTGCGGCGAGAAAGTCCGGCCAGCGCCGGTTCTGGTTGGGCGTGGACGCGGCGCCGTCGGTGATCGAATCGCCGAGCACGACCACGCTGCGCGTCGCCGCCGGTGCCTGCACGTACACGCCGCTGAGGAAGGGGCGGGTCTGGATCGTCTCGCCTTGCAGCTGCGCATCGGCGGCGCGATTGCCGGAGGTGAGGTAGGCGTCCTGGCGGCCTTCCCAGTGCAAGGTCTTGAGCGCGGTGGTCTGCGGCAGGTACAGGCTGACCGCGACTTCGCCGAGCGCGGCGACATCGAGCGCGATCGGATCGCTGAGCACCGGCGCGCCGGGCTGGATCGTCACCGACGGTTGGCCGCCGAAGGTGATCGCGCGATCGCTGCCGGCTTCGATACGCGCGCCGCCGCCGCTGCGGGCGATGTGCGCCGCGCCGATGGTCACCGGCTGCTCGCCGTAGGCGTTCGACAGCTCGATGCGCAGTTGCTTGCCGCCGAGGCTGACCCGCGCGACCTGGCGCACGGTCTGGTCGCGCAGCTGCGCCGGCGCACCGTTGGGCAGGACGAAGCCGGCCGGCAACGCGGCCTGCGGGCTGGCGGTCCAGGTGCCGACCCAGCGCGAAGGGCCGGCGGCCTGCGCCGGAGCGGCGGCCAGGGTCAGCGCGAGTGCGGCGGCGGCGAGGGGTTTGGGCAAGTGAGTGGTCATGGCCTGAATTCGGAAGGCGTCGGGGATTCGACGACGCTCAAGCTAGGTTCTTCTGTATTGGCCCGGTAGAAGGCGAAATCGCATATGCTCCATTCCATATTGGAATGAGTCGGCGAATCCCCGGGAGCCTTATGGACACACTTCGCGGCATGCAGACCTTCGTGCGCGCGGTCGAGCTGGGCAGCCTGTCGGCGGTGGCGCGCGAGCAGGGCAGCACCCAGCCGACCATCAGCAAGACCGTGGCCGCGCTGGAGCAGGAACTGGGCGTGCGCCTGCTTCAGCGCAGCACCACCCATCTGGCGCCGACCGAACAGGGCCGGCGCTTCTACGAACGCGCGCGGCGGGTGATCGAGGAATACGGCGAAGCGGTGGCCGATGCGCGTGGCCTGAGCGAGACGCCGGCCGGCTTGCTGCGGATCAGCGCGCCGGTCAGCGTGGGTGTGCTGCGGATGAATCGGTTGGTGCAGGAATTTCTCGCGCTGTATCCGCAGATCGAGATCGAGCTGATCCTCAACGACCGCTTCGTCGATCTGGTCGAGGAAGGCATGGACGTGGCGCTGCGGCTCGGCGCCAACCTGCCGCCGAACGTGGTGGCGCGCCGCGTGGCGGTATCGCCGCGCGGGTTGGTGGCCTCGGTCGGTTATCTGGCGACGCATCCGCGCATCGATGCGCCGGACGACGTGCTGGCGCACAACTATCTGCGTTTCGCCTGGGCCAGCGAGAGTTTCGAATTGCACGGGCCCGGCGGCGAAGTGCAGCGGCTGCAGGCGAACGGACGTTATCGGATCAACAACTCGCTGGGGATACGCGAAAGTTTCCTGATCGGTGCGGGCCTGGGCCTGGCGCCGGCGTGGTTGGTGCAGGACCTGATCGACAGCGGCGAGTTGGCCTGGGTGTTGCCGCAGTGGAAGGCGTCGGCGCATGAGGCGTATCTGCTGTATCCGGCGCGGCGCTATCTGCCGTTGCGCACGCGGGTGCTGGTCGAATTTCTGCGCGAGCGCTTGCCGCAGTTGCCGGGGTTTTTTGCGGTGGAGTGAGGTGGGGCGGATTGCTATCGAGAAGGCGGAGGAACCTTCACGCACGAAATTCGTCACGAACGCATTGCGTCCTTCCAAGCCGTCATTCCCGCGAACGCGGGAATCCAGCGACTTTCGTGCACGTTCAAGGCAAGTCACTGGATTCCCGCGTTCGCGGGAATGACGAGCAAAAGCGGAGGCGGCGATTCGCATCGAAATGGGCTTCAGTCGAAGGTCGAACTCAACCTGCAGCGCAAACCGCAGCCGCTTCGCCTTCCTGCACAGCCCGCGCAGCAGCCCGCTTAGGCGCATCCAACTTAGCCGCCCAAACCGCCAGCACCAGCCCCGACAGCGTCACCAAAGCCGCGACCCAGGTCACCGCGCCCAGCCCGGGGCCGTGTTCGATCACCGCACCGCCCAGCCACGCACCCAGCGCATTGCCCAAGTTGAACGCACCGATATTCAAACTGGAAGCCAGGTTCTGCCCGGCCGGATCGGTCTTCTGCAACACCCACAGCTGCAGCGGCGGCACCGTCGCGAACGCGGCCACGCCGAGCAGGCCGACGAAGGCGATCGCGGCGATCGGGTGGTGCAGGGCGAAAGTCATCACGCCCAGCACCGCCGCCAACGCGATCAGCGTACCGATCAACGCCGGCGCCAGACGCTTGTCGGCCAGACGCCCGCCGATCAGATTGCCCAGGATCATGCCGCCGCCGAACACCAACAGAATCGGCGACACCGCCGCCTCGCTGAAGCCGCTGATGCGGGTAAGAATCGGCTGGATGAAGGTATAGACGGTAAACACGCCGGCGAAACCCAGCACCGTCATCAACAAGCCCAGCAGCACCTGCGGATGCACCACCGCCTTCACTTCGCGACGCAGCGCCACCGGCTCGGGCTTGCGCTTGTCCTTCGGCACCAGCGTGGCGATGACGACGGTCGCGATCAGGCCGATCACGGTCACCGCCCAGAACGTCGAGCGCCAGCCGTAGTGCAGGCCCAGCCACGCTCCGGCGGGGACGCCGAGCAAGGTGGCGACGGTCAGGCCGGTGAACATGATCGAGATCGCGGAGGCTTTCTTGTCGGCCGGCACCAGGCCGGTCGCGACCACCGCGCCGACGCCGAAGAAGGTGCCGTGCGCGAGCGAGGTGATCACCCGCGCGATCATCAGCACGGTGTAGTTCGGCGCGATCGCGCAGACGATGTTGCCGACAGTGAAGATCAGCATCAGCGCCACCAGCACGGCCTTGCGCGGCATGCGTCCGGTGGCGACGGTCAGCACCGGCGCGCCGACGAACACGCCCAGCGCGTAGCCGGAGATCAGCAGCCCGGCCGCGGCGATGCCGATGTGCAGGTCGGCCGCGACCTGCAGCAGCAGGCCCATGATCACGAACTCGGTGGTGCCGATGCCGAAGGCGCCGACGGTCAGCGCGTACAGCGCGATCGGCAGACCTTTGCGCGCGCCCGGTCCGGTCTCGGGGACGGCCGGGGTGTTGGAGGCGGAGGAAGACGGGGCATGCATGGGGGCGCATCCGTGGAAAGATGCGGCAGTCTGTGCCGTTGCATCTTGTGGAAAAACCCGCAGGATGGCGAATCACTCTCAACGATTCGTTGAAAATGCCATGGACCGCATCGCCGACCTGAATCTGTTCCTGCGGGTGCTAGACCTGGGCTCGATCAGCGCTGCCGCGCGCAGCCTGGACCTGTCGGTCGCGGTCGCCAGCCAGCGCCTCAAGCGCCTGGAGCGCGACCTGGGCGTGCGCCTGCTGCACCGGACCACCCGCCAGTTGCACGCCACCGCCGAGGGCGTGGCCTTGGCCGAACGCGGCCGCGCCCTGATCGAGGAGCTGGAAGCGCTGACCTCGGACCTGCGCCAGTCCGGCAGCGAGCCATCCGGGGTGTTGCGGGTGACCACTTCGGCCTCGTTCGGGCGCATGTACATCTCGCCGTTGCTGCCCGAGTTCCAGCGCCGCTATCCGGCGGTGCGGCTGAGCGTGAATCTCAACGACGAGCGCCTGGACCTGATCGCCTCGGGCATGGACCTGGCGATCCGGATCGGCCCGCTCGACGATTCGAGCCTGGTTGCGCGCAAGCTCGCCGACAACCGCCGCGTGCTGGCATGTTCGCCCGAATACCTGCGCCACCGCGTCGCGCCGCGGGTGCCGGAGGACTTGGCCGATCACGAATGCCTGTTGCTGGTCGGCGCGCAGGGCCGCATGGAGTACTGGCGCGTGGTCGATGCGGCGGGGCATGCGACGACGGTGAGGGTCAACGGCCGGCTGGAGAGCAATTTCGGCGAAGTGCTGCGCGATGCGGCGCTGGCGGGATTGGGGATCGCGCATTTCTCGGCCTGGCATGTGTACGAAGACTTGCGTGCCGGGCGATTGGTGGAGGTGTTGCCGGGTTATCGGTTGCCGGATACGGCGATCAACGCGGTGATGCCGCAGCGGCGATTCGTGCCGTTGCGGGTGCGGGCGTTTGTGGATTTCGTGGCGGAGTCGTTTGGGGAGGTGCCGCCGTGGGAGCGGGGGAGGTGAGGGGGCGCTGTTGTTGGTAGCGCGTGCTTCGTGGGCGTGGACCAAAACTTAGTTCGCCCGCGCCTTCGCTCTAGCGATAGGTCTTGCTCATGCAGTAGTCACGGCTTTTGAGTGCGCTACTGCGGCTGTTGCTGTCGTTGTTGCTGCTGCTGTTTTTTTGCAGTTGCTGTTGCTGTTGCCAATATTTTGCTTTGCCCTGCCTTTGCCTTTGTTGTTGCTGGGCGCCGCTAGTAACTCGCGAGACCAGGGACACCCGGAGGGCGGCGCACATGGACGTGCGCCGGGTCCCACCTTGGGCAGGATGCCCAATGTGGGACCTGCCTGCGCAAGCACCGCACTCGTGGCTCTTGATTCGAAACAGCCAAAGCCCTTTCTTTGGTTACTTTCTTTGTGGCTTTGGACAAAGAAAGTGACCCGCCGCTCTATGGCGGAAGCGTTTAGCGTTTGATCTCGCTTATGGCGTTTGATCTTGTTTGAAGCTTCTGATCTTGTTTGAGGCTCCTAAGAGCCCAGCATCCTTGATCGAAACAACCAGACCTGCGCACTCCCTCCTACCGTCATTCCCGCGAACGCGGGAATCCAGGGCCTTTCGTGCGAGAACGCTTGAAGTCGCTGGATTCCCGCTTTCGCGGGAATGACGAGCAAAAAATGCAGAAGCAGAGCAGAAACAAAGCAGAAGCAAGATCAAACGCCTAAAGCTTCCGCCATGGAGCGGCGGGTCACTTTCTTTGTCCAAAGCGACAAAGAAAGTAACCAAAGAAAACGCTTTGGCTGTTTCGAGTCAAAAGCCACGAGTGCGGGGCTTGCGCAGGCAGGTGCCACATTGGGCATCCTGCCCAAGGTGGCACCCGGCGCACGTCCATGTGCGCCGCCCTTCGGGTGTCCATCGGTCTCGCGAGTTACTAGCAGCGCCCAGCAACGGCTAAAGCAAAGCCGAAGCGGAAGCGGAAGCAGAGCAAAGCCGAGGCAAAGCAAAGCCGAAGCAAGCAAAGCCGAGGCAAGCACAGCCGAGGCAAGCACAGCCGAGGCAAGCACAGCCGAGGCAAGCACAGCCGAGGCAAAATCTCGGCAACGGCAACGGCAACGGCAACGGCAACTACGCCTCAATCGAACGCGAACGCATCCAACGCCAACGACCCCATCTCATGCGAACGATGAATCGTGCGCGCCGTCGGCGCATCGCCCGCCGCGCCCAGCGCCACGAACAACGGCATCAGATGCTCGACGGTCGGATGCGCATGACGCGCGTTCGGGGCCCGGTCGTGCCAGTCGAGCAAGGCCTCGCGATCGCCCGCGGCCAGCTTCTCGTGCATCCACGCGCTGAAATCGGCCGCCCACGGCGGCATCGGCGCGTCGCGCTGGCTCCAGTCCAGATCGCCCAGGTTGTGCACGAATCCGCCCGAGCCGATCACCAGCACGCCTTCGTCGCGCAACGCGGCCAAAGCCTGGCCCACGGCGAAGTGCTGCGCGGCCGTGCCGTGCGGCATGACCGATACCGGCACCACCGGAATGTCCGCCTGCGGATACATGCGCCGCAACGGCACCCACACGCCATGATCCAGACCGTGGTTGTCGCGCAGCTTGGCGTTGAGGCCGGCGTCGCTCAGGCGCGCGGCGATCTGTTCGGCCAGGCGCGGCTGGCCCGGCGCCGGGTACTGGATCTGGTACAGCGGCGGCGGAAAACCGCCGAAGTCGTGCACGGTGTGCGCCTTGTGATGACCGCCGACCATCGGCCGGTCGGTCATGAAGTGCGCCGAGGCGATCACGATCGCGCGCGGCCACGGCAATTGCTGGCCCAGCGAATCCAGGAAACGCCCGGCGGGCGAATCCTCCAGCGCCAGCATCGGCGAGCCGTGGGAAAGGAACAGGGTCGGAAGACGGGTGGGGATGTCCATGCACTGAAGGGTGATCCTCGCCCGGACGATTTCCAAGTTGAGCCGGCGCGCAGGATCGTTCTGTTGTTGCGACTAATTCGCAACAAGTGGGTCGATTGTTGAGTTTCGGGGGCGATGCGCCGCGCAAGCTGAAATTTGCCTGCAGGCGCGCACCGGAAATCCGCCGTCCCGCCGCGAGCCCGCGGTCTGGCAAAATAGCGGGCTCACTCACCCGTCCGCAGGCCCCGTGCACATGAGCCACTTCGACATCCGTTCGACCGTCCGCCCCGATCCCGACAAGCCGATGGTCGATATCGCCGACTACGTCGCCGATTACCAGATCGATTCGAAGGAAGCCTTCGACACCGCCCGCTACATGCTGCTGGACTCGCTGGCCTGCGCCGCATTGGCGATGGACCATAAGGAATGCCTCAAGCACCTGGGCCCGCTGGTTCCGGGCGCGCAGATGGCCGGCGGCGCGCGCGTGCCGTACACCTCCTATGAGCTCGACCCGGTCCAGGCCGCGTACAACATCGGCGTGCAGATCCGCTGGCTCGACTTCAACGACACTTGGCTGGCGGCCGAATGGGGCCACCCGTCCGACAACCTCGGCGCCATCCTCGGCGTGGCCGACTACCTGGGCCGCAAGGCCGAGGCTGAAGGCGGCAAGGCCATGACCGTGCGCGACGTGCTCGGCCATGCGATCAAGGCGCACGAAATCCAGGGCGGCTACGCGCTCAAGAATTCGTTCAACCGGGTCGGCCTGGACCACGTGATCCTGGTGCGTCTGGCCTCGACCGCCGTCACCACCCAGATGCTGGGCGGCAACAAGGAAGCGATCGTGACCGCCGTGTCGCACTCGTGGATCGACAACGGCGTGCTGCGCACCTACCGCCACGCGCCGAACACCGGCCCGCGCAAGAGCTGGGCCGCCGGCGACGCCTGCCGCCGCGCCGTCACCCACGCCCTCAACGCCGTCAAGGGCGTCGTCGGCTACCCGAGCGCGCTGTCGGTCAAGACCTGGGGCTTCTACGACATCGCCTTCAAGGGCAAGCAGTTCGAGTTCGAGCGCCCGTTCGGCAGCTATGTGATGGAGAACGTGCTGTTCAAGATCAGCTTCCCGGCCGAGTTCCACGCCCAGACCGCGGTCGAGTGCGCGATGAAGCTGCACGATCAGGTCAAGGACAAGCTGGACCAGATCGAGCGCGTCGAACTGGAAACGCAGGAAGCCGGCGTGCGCATCATCGACAAGACCGGCCCGCTGGCCAACTACGCCGACCGCGACCACTGCCTGCAGTACATGGTCGCCGTGCCGCTGATCTTCGGCCGCCTGACCGCCGACGACTACGTGGACGCCATCGCCGCCGACCCGCGTATCGACGCCCTGCGCGACAAGATGACGGTCAAGGAGAACGAGCAGTTCACCAAGGACTACTTCGACCCCGACAAGCGCTACATCGGCAACTCGGTGCAGGTGTTCTTCAAGGACGGCTCGTCCACCGAAAAGGTGTCCATCGACTTCCCGATCGGCCACCGCAAGCGCCGCGCCGAGGGCATCCCGGTGCTGATGGCCAAGTTCGAAGCCGCCGTCCGCGCCAAGCTGCCGGCCGCCCAGGCCGACCGCCTGCTGGCCCTGGCCAACAACCCGGCCGAGCTCGAAGCCCTGCCGGTGACCCAGTTCATGGCCCTGTTCGCCCAGCCGGCGAAGTAAACCGGCCGGTTATCCGCACCCGAGAAGTGCAGTTCGTTGCTGAACGGGCTGCCTTCTCGAACCTGAATGGATTGCGACCCGATCCCAGAATTCATGGAACCGAATCGAATGTTAGACGGTTGTTAACACCGCTTTCACGTTGGCAAACCTAATCTCTCGCTCGATGGCGTCATCCAGGCAGCCGTCCTGAACGGTAGAAACCTCGCAGACGCGGTTTCCATATTTTTAGAACCAGGAGCTACAACAATGAATAAGAAACTCCTCTGTGCCGCCTTGCTGGGTGGCCTGAGCATTGCGCAGGTCGCCAGCGCCCAGGATTTCGACGACCGTTGGTACATCACCGGCGCGGCCGGCATGAACATCCAGGACAACGATCGCGGCACCCGCAATGCTCCGTTCGGCGCCATCGGCCTGGGTAAGTTCCTGAACAAGAATTGGTCGCTCGACGGTGAGCTGAACTATCAGAACCCGAAGTTCGACGACAACCAGGACGCCAACTGGAGCCAGTACGGCATCTCGCTGGACCTGCGCCGCCACTTCGTGACCGACGGCCGTAACTGGAACCCCTACATCCTGATGGGCCTGGGCTATCAGCGTTCGGAAGAGGAATACCTCCTGCCGTCGCTGCTGTCGCCGGGCAACCGTAAGGACGGCAACCTCGCCGCCAAGGTCGGCGTGGG